>NZ_JAIWOT010000001.1:0-62500 GCF_021295335.1 Komagataeibacter sp. FNDCF1
ATGACGGGTGGACTGGGAGGCTATGACGCTGTGGCGGAAGCCAATGCGCAGAAAAGTGTGCTCGCCATTCACTGGTCGCGCATTTGCGAACGGCTGAAGGTCGAGGTGGGGGAAGTCGAATACCGTACGTGGCTGCGCCAGATCACGGTTGGCCCGGTGGAGGAGGACGAGATCACCCTCTACCTGCCCACCCGCTTCCTGCGTGACTGGGTGCGCGGGCAGTATGGCGACCGGCTGGGCACGCTGTGGAACGCGGAAGTGCCCGCCATCCGCCGTGTGGAACTGCAGGTTGCCCGTCCCGCCGCCGATGCGGCCCCGGCAACCGTGCCGGAAGATGCGTCCGCTGCCGCACCCGCCCGTGGCGCAATGGAAACCGCTGCCGCCCGTCCGGCCACGCCTGCCCCCGTGGCGGAGGAGCCGCGTCCCGCCGAAGTCCGCACCGACCTGGCCGCCCCGCTGGACCAGCGCTTCACCTTTGACACCTTCGTTGTGGGCAAGCCCAACGAGTTCGCCTATGCCTGCGCCCGGCGCGTGGCCGAACAGCCCTCCAGCCCCGGCTTCAACCCGCTGTTCCTGTATGGCGGTGTAGGACTTGGCAAGACGCATCTCATGCATTCCATCGGTGCCGAACTGGTGCGGGAGGGACGGGTGTCGGTGGCCTACATGTCGGCCGAGAAGTTCATGTACCGCTTCATCGCCGCCATCCGCTCCCAGTCCACCATGGAATTCAAGGAACAGCTGCGTTCCGTTGACGTGCTGATGATCGATGACCTGCAGTTCCTGATTGGCAAGGACAATACGCAGGAAGAATTCTTCCATACCTTCAATGCGCTGGTGGATGCGGGGCGGCAGATCGTGGTCTCTGCCGACAAGTCGCCCTCCGACCTGTCGGGGCTGGAGGACAGGCTGCGTACCCGCCTGGGCTGCGGCATGGTGGCGGATATCCATGCCACCACGTTCGAACTGCGTATCTCCATTCTTGAAGCCAAGGCCACGGCATCCGGCGTGGTGGTGCCCGCCAAGGTGCTGGAATTCCTGGCGCACAAGATCACATCCAACGTGCGTGAGCTTGAGGGCGCGCTCAACCGCCTGATCGCGCATGCCAACCTGTTCGGCCGCCCGGTCACGCTGGAAGCCACGCAGGATGTGCTGCACGACATCCTCAAGGCGCATGACCGCCGCGTAACCATTGAGGAAATCCAGCGCAAGGTGGCGGAGCACTGGAACATTCGGCTGACCGACATGTCATCCGCCCGCCGCGCGCGCGCGGTGGCCCGGCCCCGGCAGGTGGCGATGTACCTGGCCAAGCAGTTGACCAGTCGCTCCCTGCCCGAGATCGGGCGCAAGTTCGGCAACCGCGACCATACCACCGTCATCCACGCCGTATCGCGCGTGACGGGCCTGATGGCGGAAGACCCGGCCTTTGCCGAGGACGTGGAACTGCTGCGCCGCATGCTGGAAAGCTGAGCCCGTCGCGTTGCGGGCGGCTACGCCCTTTACCCGGGTCGGGCGCGCCTGCTAGACATGTCAGCCCCGTCATGGCGTTGCGTGAACGTGGTGGGGTGTGGAGGATATCTTACCGATGAAGTTGAAGGCCGACCGCGTAACGCTGCTCAAGGCACTGGCCCACATCCAGAGCGTTGCCGAGAAGCGCAATACCATCCCCATCCTGGCCAATGTGCTGATCAATGTCGTCGATGGCGCGATGACGCTGACCGCAACCGACATGGAAATTGCGGTGGTGGAAGGCATTGCGGCCGAAACACAGCGCGATGGCGCGGTTACGGCGCCAGCGGCCGTACTGTATGAAATCGTGCGCAAGCTGCCCGATGGCGCGCAGGTGGAGCTTGACCACGCAGGCGGCGATGCGCCGCTGGGCCTGCGGGCCGGACGGTTCGCCACCAGCCTGAACGTGCTGGACGTGGATGACTTCCCCTCCATGATGGCAGGCGCGCTGCCGCATGAATTCAGCATGCCCGCGCAGGTGCTGCGTGGCCTGATCGACCGGACGCGCTTCGCCATCTCCACGGAGGAGACGCGCTACTACCTCAACGGCATCTTCGTGCATGTGGCGGAAGGCGGGGCGGGCCCCGTCCTGCGCGCGGTCGCGACTGACGGCCACCGTCTGGCCCGGGTCGAGACCGAACTGCCCGCCGGCAGTGCCGGCATGCCCGGCGTGATCGTGCCGCGCAAGACGGTGGGCGAACTGCGCAAGCTGCTGGATGAGGGGCCGGAGCAGGTGGCGGTGGCACTGTCCGACACACGCATCCAGTTCTCGATCGGCAACATCACGCTGACCTCCAAGCTGATTGACGGCACCTTTCCCGAATACGAGCGCGTGATCCCGCATGGTAACGACAGGATCCTGCGCGTGGGCAAGAAGATCTTTTCCGATGCCGTCTCCCGCGTGGCCGCGATCAGCCAGGAGCGGTCGCGCCCGGTCAAGCTGAGCATGGCGCACAACCTGCTCACCCTGTCCGCCGCCAGTCAGGACCAGGGCACGGCAACCGAGGAACTGGACGAGAACCACGTCTCCTACGATGCGGCACCCATCGAGATCGGTTTCCAGGCCCGCTACCTGAATGATATTACTGACCAGGTGGAGCGTGAGGTCGAATTCGCCTTTTCCGACAGTTCGGCCCCCACCATCGTGCGCGATGTCGACAGTCCTTCCGCGCTGTATGTGCTCATGCCGATGCGCGTCTAGGCGCGCGCGGCCCGCGGGGGCGCATGGCCTTCATCAACCGGCTGGTCCTGACGGATTTCCGGAATTACCGGCATCTTTCGTGGCAGCCCCGCCTGCCTGTCACGGTCATTGCCGGGCCGAATGGCAGCGGCAAGACCAACCTGCTTGAAGCGGTTTCCCTGCTGGTGCCCGGCAGGGGACTGCGCGGGGCGCGCATGGATGAACTGCCCCGGCACGGCACGACCCTGTGGGGCGTGGTGGCGCAGGTGGCCGACAGGCCGGGGGATGAAGCCCTGTCCATGCAGCTTGCCACCGGGGCGGACCCGCTCCGGCCTGATCGCCGGGCATTCCGGGTGGATGGCCAGACCCTGCGCAACCGTGATTCCGTTTCCGAATATTTTTCCGCCGTATGGCTGACCCCGCAGATGGACCGCCTGTTCCAGGAGGGGGCGGGGGGACGCCGCCGCTTTCTGGACCGGCTGGTGCTGGCGCTGGAACCGGGACATGCCCGGGAGGTAGCGGCGCATGACCGTGCTATGGTGCAGCGTAACCGCCTGCTGGCCCAATCTGGCGCGGACCCGGACTGGCTGGCCGCGCTGGAACGGACCATGGCCCGCCACGCGGTGGCGGCCACGGCCGCACGCATGGACATGATTGCCCGCCTGAACACGGATGAACAGGCGGTGCTTGATGGCTTTCCCGCCGCCCGGCTTGCGCTGGAGTGCGTGATTGCCGACCGGCTGGCGCAGGAACCGGCACTTGCGGTGGAGGACTGGCTGGCTGAACGCATTGCCAGCACGCGGGCCGTGGACCGTCAGCGTGGCGGCAGCCGCTTTGGCGCCCATCGGGCGGACATGCGCATGGCGGACCGGCTGACAGGCCGCCCGGCCAGCCAGTCCAGCACCGGCCAGCAGAAGGCCCTGCTGGTGGGCACAGTGCTGTCCCACGCCCGGATCCTGACGGCGTGCCGGGGGCAGGCGCCGATGCTGCTGCTGGATGAACCGCTGGTGCATCTGGATGCGGCGCGGCGTGACAGCCTGTTCCATGCCCTGCGTCGCCTGCGGACCGGCGTGCTGCTGACGGGCACGGACGCCGAACAGTTCGCCCCGCTGCGCGAAGGCGCCGAATTCGTGACCCCGGGTGAAGGTAATCTTGTCCAGCACGCATGATTTCGATGAGGAATGCTGGTTACGCGGGGCGGTTCGGGCTATAATGCGTTCTGTTATTTTGTTGTTATCCGCTGTGGAGCATCTGCCGGCATGACCGATCAATCCAGTCCCGACCAGAAACACGATGCCGAGGTCGCGGGCGGCGTGCCGCCTGCTGCGGATTACGATGCGGCGTCCATCTCGGTTCTGCGCGGACTGGATGCCGTACGCAAGCGCCCGGGCATGTATATCGGGGATACGGATGACGGATCGGGCCTGCACCACATGGCCTTCGAGATCATCGACAACGCCGTGGATGAGGCGCAGGCCGGATTTGCCACATGCTGCACCGTGACCCTCAATGGTGACGGCAGCGTGACGGTGCGCGATGACGGGCGCGGCATCCCGACCGACATGCATCATGAGGAAGGGGTGAGTGCGGCCGAAGTCGTGCTGACCAAGCTGCATGCAGGCGGCAAGTTCAATCAGAATTCCTACAAGGTGTCTGGCGGCCTGCACGGCGTGGGTGCCGCCGTGGTCAATGCGCTGTCCGAATGGATGGAGGTGCGCATCTGGCGTGACGGGTCCGAGCACGTGATCCGCTTCCAGCATGGCGAGCGTGACGGGCCGCTGCGCCTTGTGGGCAAAAGTGACGAACCGCGTGGCACGCAGGTCACGTTCAAGCCCAGCGCCCAGACATTCGCCAAGGTGGAATTCGAGTTTGCGATTCTTGAACGCCGCCTGCGGGAACTGGCCTTCCTCAATTCCGGGCTCAGGATCATTCTGCGTGATGAGCGCCATGAACCCGCGCGGGAGGAAGCCTTCCATTACGAAGGCGGCCTGTGCGCCTTCGTGGAATGGCTGGACCAGGGCAAGACCGCCATTGTCGAGCCACCGATTACCGGCAGCCTGCAGAATGACGAAAACGGCATCAAGGTCGAGTTCGCACTGACATGGAACGACAGTTTCCATGAGACCATGCTGTGCTTCACCAACAATATCCCCCAGCGTGATGGCGGTTCGCACCTTGCCGGCTTTCGCCAGGCGCTGACCCGCGTGGTGGGCCGTTACGCGGAAGCGAATGCCACCAAGAAGGACAGCCATGCCCTCAATGGCGAGGACATGCGCGAGGGCCTGACCGCCGTGCTGTCGGTCAAGGTGCCGGACCCCAAATTTTCCTCCCAGACCAAGGACAAGCTGGTCTCATCCGAAGTGCAGCCGGTGGTGCATGCCGCCGCGGCCGACATGATCTCCCACTGGTTCGAGACCCATCCCAAGGAAGCCCGCCTGATCGTGGCCAAGGTGATGGATGCGGCTGCCGCGCGTGAGGCGGCGCGGCGCGCGCGTGAACTCACGCGGCGCAAGGGCGTGCTGGACATTTCCTCCCTGCCCGGCAAGCTGGCGGACTGCCAGGAGCGTGATCCGTCCAAATGCGAACTGTTTCTGGTCGAGGGTGACTCGGCAGGCGGTACGGCCAAGCAGGGACGTGACCGGCGCTTCCAGGCAATCCTGCCGCTCAAGGGCAAGATCCTCAATGTGGAGCGCGCGCGCTTTGACCGCATGCTCGGCTCGGCTGAAATCGGCACGCTGATCACGGCGCTGGGCACCGGTATTGGTCGGGGAGACGTGGAACATGGCGGCTTCTCGATTGATAAGCTGCGCTACCACCGTATCGTCATCATGACGGACGCTGACGTGGATGGCTCGCACATCCGCACCCTGCTGCTGACCTTCTTCTTCCGCCAGATGCCCGAACTGATCGAGAAGGGATATCTGTACATCGCCCAGCCGCCGCTTTACCGTGCCAAGCGTGGCAATGACGAGCGGTACCTCAAGGATGATGCGGCGCTGGAGACCTACCTGCTGGACAAGGCGCTGGCCAATGCGGCGCTGCGTTACGGCGACGGGCGCGAGATCGAGGGTGAGCTCATGCGCGCCGAAGTACTGTTCATCCGCGACGTGACGCGCGCGCTGTCCCGCCTTTCGGCGCGGGTGCCGGTCTGGGTGCTGGAACAGGCGGCCATCGCGGGCGTGCTGCGTCCCGACCTGCAGGCCATGCCGGAACGGATCGTGGACCTGCAGGCCCGGCTGGATGCGGTCTCTCCCCCGGCGGAGCGTGGCTGGAAGGTCGCGGTCAGTGACAGCGGGCTGGAAATGGCCCGCAGCGTGCGCGGCGTGGGGGAGGTCTACCGCCTGGAAGCCACGGCCCTGCGGAGTGCGGAAGTGCGCTGGCTGGCTGAACGCCATGCGCGGCTGGTGGCGGATTTTGCCCGGCCGATCGCCCTTGTGATTGATGGCAATGCCCAGTCCTTCGATGGCCCGGCATCGCTGTACGAGCGGATTCTGGCGCAGGGCCGCAAGGGGCTGTCCATCAACCGCTTCAAGGGGCTGGGCGAGATGAATGACGAACAGCTTTGGGAAACCACGCTCGATCCCGCGATGCGCACGCTGCTGCAGGTCAAGGTGGGCGACATTGAAAACGCGGCGCAGGTCTTCTCCACCCTCATGGGGGATGTGGTCGAGCCGCGCCGGGACTTCATCGTGGGCAATGCGCTCAAGGTCGCCAACCTGGACGTATAGCGCGTTCAGGCGGGTATGATTTCGCCTGCCAGATGCGTGACTTCGGTAATGGAATCGGCGCCAACCGTGGCACCCGCTTCCATTTCCGGCCGTCCGTACCCCCAGCGGGCGAAAATGGCGGGCACATGCGCGCCGATTGCGGCGGCCATGTCGTTATGATGGTCGCCTGTCATGATCGCGCGGCGCGGGTCACCCCCGGCCAGTGCAATGGTGTCCAGCAGGTGGCGCGGATCAGGCTTGCGGGTGTCGAAGCTGTCCCCGCCACCCACGGCCACAAACCATTTTTCCAGATCAAGAACGCGCAGGATGTGGCGCGCGGCGGCAACGGGTTTGTTGGTGCATACGGCCATGCGCCATCCATCCGCCCGCAGGCCCGCCAGCATGGTTTCCGTACCGGGAAAGGGGCGGGACAGGTCGGTGGAATGGGGCGTATAGTCGGCCATGTAGCGGGTCGTGGCTTCGGCCGGGTCAATCGCCGCGGCAGCGGGGCCGGCATGGGCAAGCAGGCGCCGGACCAGCACCGCCACACCATCGCCAATCATGGGGCGCACTAGGTCGGGGGTAATGGGGGGCAGGCTGTAATGCACCAGCAGCCTGCTGGCGCAGGCGGCAAGGTCGGGCAGGCTGTCGATCAGTGTGCCATCCATGTCAAAAACGGCCAGGCGGGGCAGGGAGGCTGTCATCATGAACTCCTTGAATGACGGTGCGGGTGGAGAAGTAGCAATCGGAAATTCTAAGTGATGGTATCGCGCATGCATAAGGGTTTGACAGGGTGCGCGGGTGCGGAGTACCCGCACACTGCCATGAATACCAAGACCGATACCGCAGTATCCGCCCCCGCTTCCCCGCTGTCGACCGCCGTCATCCTTGCGGCCGGGCGTGGCACCCGCATGAAGTCGGAGCGGCCCAAGGTCATGCATCCGCTGGCGGGGCAGCCCATGCTGCGCTACCTGCTGGATAACGCGGCGCAGGTGTTTGACCGGGTGGTGGTGGTGATCGGTCCCGGCATGGATGACGTGGCGGCCCTTGCCGCCCCGCATGCGGTGGTGGTGCAGCATGACCGCCTTGGCACCGGCCATGCCGCCCGCCAGGCGGAGGCGGCGTTTGGCGGCGGCGATGTGGCGGTCCTGTATGGTGACAACCCGCTGATCACGCCGGGTACCATGCGTGCGCTGCTGGCGCAGCGGTGTCGCGATGATACGGACCTTGCCCTGCTGGCCATGGAACCGGCGGACCCGGCGAAGTATGGTCGCGTGGTAACGCGGAACGGGCAGGTCGAGCGCATTGTGGAATGGGCGGACGCGACCCCGGCCGAGCGTGAAATCGGGTTGTGCAACGCCGGGGTGCTGTGCGCCGATGCTGCCGATTTCCGCCGCTGGCTGGATGAAATCAACAACGACAATGCGCAGGGCGAATACTATCTGGGCGATGTGGTGGCCCGTGCCGTGGCCGATGGGCGCATCGTGCGCGCGGTCGTGGCACCCGAGGATGAACTGCGCGGCATCAATTCGCGTGCCGAACTGGCACAGGCCGAAGCCTGTGTGCAGGTGCGCCTGCGGCAGGCGGCCATGGCAGGCGGCGCCACGCTGGTTGCCCCCGATACGGTGTTTCTGTGTGCCGATACCGTGCTGGAGCCCGACACGGTGGTGCATCCGCATGTGGTGTTCGGTCCGGGCGTGCATGTACGGCGCGGCACGGAAATCCATGCCTTCTCGCATGTGGAAGGGGCCATGGTCGGACCCGATGCCCAGATCGGCCCGTACGCCCGCCTGCGTCCCGGCACGGATGTGGGGGCAAAGGCGCGGGTGGGCAACTTCGTCGAACTCAAGGCCACCACGCTGGGCGCCGGGGCCAAGGCCAATCACCTGACCTATCTGGGAAATGCCACGGTAGGCAGCCGGGCCAATATCGGCGCGGGTACCATTACGTGCAATTATGATGGCGTGTTCAAGCATGTGACCGAAATCGGGGCGGACAGCTTCATCGGTTCGGATTCGGTGCTTGTGGCGCCAGTGCGGGTGGGTGACGGGACCATCACCGCCGCAGGCAGCGTGATCACCCATGATGTGCCCGACGGCGCCCTGGCCGTGGGGCGCGCCCGACAGGCCAACAAGGCGGGCCATGCCACGATGTTTCGTGACCGGCTGAAGAAAAGGAAGGAACAGGGCTGATGTGTGGCATTGTAGGGGTTGTCGGCAGCAATCAGGCCACGCCGGTCATTCTGGATGCCCTGCGCAGGCTGGAATATCGCGGGTACGATTCCGCCGGCATCGCAACGCTGGAGCACGGGCAGGTGGAACGCCGCCGCGCGGCGGGCAAGCTGGACCATCTGGCGACCCTGCTGGCGCGCATGCCGCTGCCGGGTGTGACCGGCATCGGCCATACCCGCTGGGCCACCCATGGTGCGCCAACCGAAAACAACGCCCACCCCCATGGCACGGAGCGGGTATCGGTCGTGCATAACGGCATTATCGAGAACTTCGAGGAACTGCGCCACGAACTGGAGGCGGCGGGCCAGGTCTTTTCCACCGATACGGATAGCGAGACGATCGCCCAACTGGTGGATTATCACCTCCAGCGCGGCCTTTCGCCACGGGATGCGGCGCATGAATGCCTGAAGCGGCTGGAAGGGGCCTACGCGCTGGCCATGATCTTCGCGGGGCATGATGGCATGGTCATCGGCGCCCGCCATGGCGCACCGCTGGTGGTGGGGTTCGGGGATAACGAGATGTTCCTCGGTTCCGACAGCCTGGCACTTGCCCCGCTCACGCGCCGCATCGCCTATCTGGATGACGGGGACTGGGTCGTGGTCACCCCGGCTGGCGCCACTTTCTTCGACATGGCTGGCAACGCGGTCGAGCGCCCGGTCCGGCTGACCGCGCTGATCGCGGCCTCGGTCGGCAAGGATGGCTACCGGCACTATATGGAAAAGGAACTGCACGAGCACCCGGTAGTGATCGGCCAGACCCTGCAGCGCCTGATCGACCCCGCCATCCGCCGCGTGGTGATGCCGGAACTGCCATTCGACCTGGGCCAGGTGCCGCGTGCGGTGATCACGGCCTGCGGGTCGGCTTTTTACGCGGGCATGATCGGGCGCTACTGGATCGAGCAGTATGCACGGCTGCCGGTTGATATCGATGTGGCGAGCGAGATGCGTTACCGCAATCCGCCACTGGCGCAGGGCGGGCTTGGGCTGCTCATCTCCCAGTCGGGGGAGACGGCGGATACGCTGGCCGCCCTGCGGGGCATGCGCGCTGCGGGGCAGCACATCGTCTCGGTGCTCAATGTCGAGCAGAGCACCATGGCGCGCGAGAGCGATGCCGTGCTGGGTACCGTGGCGGGGCCGGAAATATCCGTTGCCAGCACCAAGGCATTTACCGCCCAGCTTTCGGTGCTGGCATGCCTGACCATTGCCCTTGGCCGTGCGCGTGGCCTGCTGGACGCCACAACCGAGGAGCAGATGGTCACGGCACTGCTCGACCTGCCCAGCAAGGCGGCGGAAGTCTTCGAGCGGCATGACGAGATCCGCCGCATGGCCACCATCGTGGCGGAAGCGCGCGACGTGCTCTATCTGGGGCGCGGGGCCATGTTCCCCGTTGCGCTGGAAGGTGCGCTCAAGCTCAAGGAAATCACCTATATCCATGCCGAGGCCTATGCGGCGGGGGAAATGAAGCATGGGCCGATCTCGCTGATTGACAGCACCGTGCCGGTGGTGGCCACCGTGCCGTCCGGGCCCCTGTTTGAAAAAACCCTGTCCAACCTGCAGGAAGCCAAGGCGCGCGGCGGCCGGCTGCTGGTGTTTACCGATATGGCGGGTGCGCCAAGGCTGCGCGAGATTGCCGAATGCGTGGTGGCGATTCCGACGGTGGCGGAATTCGTAGCCCCGATCCTGCAGACCATACCGGTGCAGATTCTGGCCTACGAGGTAGCGCTGCTCAAGGGGACGGATGTGGACCAGCCGCGCAACCTCGCCAAGTCCGTTACTGTTGAATAGACAGACGGGAGCCGCTCGGCACAATCATCGCCAGCAGGAACGATAACAGCAGCAGGGACACGGAGCGCATGGCAGAACAAACGGCATCATCCCCCGGTGCGGGGCCGTCTGTCCTTGTGCGCGGCGCTGGTGTTTCGGGGCTGACCGCTGCCGTGACCCTGGCCGAGCGGGGGGCGCGGGTCCGTGTGCATGAAAGCGGGCCACGGGTCGGCTGGGGGGCATCATGGAAGGCGGGGGGCATGCTGGCCCCGTGGTGCGAGGCGGAATCCGCAACGCCGGAGGTTACGGCGCAGTCCCTGTCCTCACTGGACTGGTGGGATGCCCATGTGCCCGGTGTCATACGCAATGGCACCCTTGTGCTCGCCCCCGCGCGCGACGTGCGCGAAATCGCGCGCTTTGGCCGCCGGACATCACATTTCACCACCATAGGCGAGGGCGAGATCGCAGATCTCGAGCCCGACCTGGCGGACCGTTTTTCCCGCGCCCTGCTGTTTGCGGGGGAAGGCCATGTCGACCCGCGCGCGGCACTGGCGTCACTTGCCAGCCGGGTGGTGGAACTGGGGGGAAGCCTGCATTTCGGTGTGCCGCCCGACGCGGATATGACGGGGTATGACTGGGTCGTGGACTGCACCGGCATTGCCGCGCGTGAGCAGATGGCGGACATGCGCGGCGTGCGGGGTGAAATGCTGCTGCTGCGCTGCCCGGATGTCGGCCTGCACCGTCCCGTGCGCATGCTGCACCCGCGCATACCCATTTACATCGTGCCGCGCGCCGACCATGTGTACATGGTGGGCGCCACCATGATAGAAAGTGAAAACGCAGGCCCCATGACCCTGCGCTCCATGGCGGAGATGCTGGGCGCGGTCTATGCCCTGCACCCCGCCTTCGGGGAGGCCGAGATACTCGAGACCGGGACCGGGCTGCGCCCGTCCTACCCCGACAACATGCCTGCCGTCCGGCGCAATGGGCGGCATATCCACATCAATGGCATGTACCGCCATGGCTTCCTGCTCTCGCCCGTGCGGGCGGGGGAGGCGGCCGATATCGTGTTTGGCGCGTGAAGCACGCACCCTCCCCCGCACAGGAGATGGACATGCAGATTATGGTGAATGACACCCGTCACGACGTAAGGGCCACCACGCTTGCGGCCCTGCTTGAAGAACTGGGCTATGACGGGAATGCGCGCATCGCCACGGCAGTGGAAGGCAGTTTCGTGCCCAGGGGCCAGCGTATGTCCATGGTGCTGCGCGAAGGCGCGCGGGTGGAAATTCTGGCCCCGATGCAGGGAGGATGACGGCAATGACACTTTTCTATGGCACGGCGCTGACATCGCGCCTGATGCTGGGTACTGCCCAGTATCCATCACCTGAAATCCTGAGTGACGCGGTACGCCGCGCGGGTGCGGGTGTGGTGACCGTATCACTGCGGCGCGAGGCTGCGGGTTCACGCGCGGGGGAGACGTTCTGGAACCTGATCCGTGGGCTGGACGTGCCCGTGCTGCCCAATACCGCGGGCTGCCATACCGTGCGCGAAGCGGTGACCACGGCGCAGATGGCGCGTGAGGTTTTTGGCACCGACTGGATCAAGCTGGAGGTGATTGGCGAATCCGACACCCTCCAGCCCGACATGTTCGCGCTGGTCGAGGCCGCGCGGATCCTGATTGACGATGGCTTCAAGGTCTTTCCCTACATGACGGAGGACCTGGTCGGCGCCGAACGCCTGCTGCGCGCGGGGTGCGAGGTACTGATGCCATGGGGCGCGCCGATCGGGTCGGGCAAGGGGCTGAACAACCTGTTTGGCCTGCGCGCGCTGCGTGCCCATTTTCCCGATGTGCCGATGGTGGTGGATGCCGGCATTGGCGTGCCGTCGCACGCGGCGCAGGCGATGGAACTGGGTTATGACGCGGTGCTGATCAACACGGCGGTGGCCAAGGCGGGCAACCCGGCGGAAATGGCGCGTGCCTTCGCCATGGCGGTCGAGGCCGGGCGCATGGCCTATGTGGCCGACCCGATGGAGGTCCGTGACATGGCCGTGCCCTCGACCCCCGTTATCGGGCAGGCAGTGCTGTGAGCGCGGCCCTGCCATCACGCATCTACCCTGTTGTCGATGCCGCCCACTGGGTTGCCCGGCTGGGGCAGGCGGGCGCAGGACTGATCCAGCTGCGGCTCAAGGACATGGCGCCGGATGCCCTGCGCCATGAAATCTGTGAGGGGATCCGCCTGGCGCGCGCGCATGACGTGACGCTCGTGCTGAATGATTACTGGCAGATCGCGATAGAGGAAGGGGTGGATTACATCCATCTGGGGCAGGAGGATCTGGATACGGCGGATATTGCGGCCATTCGCGCGGCAGGCATCCGCCTTGGGGTCAGTACCCACAGCGATTCGGAACTGGAGCGTGCCCTGTCCGTCACACCCGATTACGTGGCGCTTGGCCCGGTCTGGCCGACCACGCTCAAGAAAATGCCGTGGGGCCCGCAGGGCACCGCCAGGCTGACGGCATGGAAGCAGCGGATTGGCGGCATACCGCTGGTTGCCATCGGCGGCATCACGCGTGAACGTGCGCCGCTGTGTCTTGCCGCCGGGGCGGACTGTGTCTCCGCTGTGTCGGATTTCATTCGCATGCCCGACCCGGAAGCACAGGTAAGGGCGTGGCTGGCCGCGACCGCAGGCCCCGTTACGGTATGACAGGACGGGGCTGTGAAGCACTGGAACATAATGTGATCCAGCCTGTGTTGTTCCTGCAACGGGTATGTGGCATTATTGATACTCGGTGCGGGGGTATGTGAAGCAACGTCTTTCGCGGCCGGATACCGACCGTGTAAGTCCCGTTTCGCTGATCCGTAATATAATGAACATAATCTGTTCATGGTCGGTCGCTAGGATTGGGCTATGATCGCCATATGGCCGTGAATCGGGGATTTTGAATGGAGATAGCGGGTCTGGCAGCAATCCTGATGGCAATTGCCGTGCTGCTTGTCGTGGTCAGCGGGGTGCAGCCGCTTGCCCGCCGCCTGGAACTGTCCGAGACCGTGCTGCTGGCCATCGTGGGCATCGTCATCGGCGGGGCGGCCGATCTTGTGCTGCGCAATTCCCATCTGGAAATATTCAATGGCGCGGCACAGACGCTGCTGGATTTCCCGCTCAACAGCGAAGCGTTCCTGCTGATCTTCCTGCCCATACTGGTGTTCCAGGGGGCTCTGGGCATTGACGTGCGCAGGCTGGCGCATGAAACCGCGACCGTGCTGCTGCTGGCGGTGGTGGCGGTTGCGGTATCCACCGCCGCGATCGGCTTCGCGCTCTATCCCTTTGCGGGCATGCCGCTGGCGGTCTGCCTGCTGCTTGGCTCCATCGTGGCCACGACCGATCCGTCGGCCGTTGCGGGCATATTCAAGGAAATCGGCGCCGCAAGCCGCCTGACCCGGCTGGTGGAAGGCGAGGCGCTGCTCAATGACGCCGCTGCCATTTCCATCTTCACTATCCTGCTGGGTTCCATCACCTCGCATCACAAGATCATGCTTGGTGGCGCGATGCTGGAGTTCCTGGTCTCCTTTGTCGGGGCGCTCATCATCGGCGTGGTGTTCGGGCGGCTTACGCTCATGGTCATTCCGGCACTGGGGGTGGCACCCGCGGCGGAGGTCACGCTGACCGTGGCGCTGCCCTACCTTTCCTATATCGTATGCGATGAATTCTTGGGCTTTTCCGGTGTGGTGGCCACGGCGGCGTCCGGGCTGACCATTTCCATCTATGGCCCGTCCACCTTCCGGCCACAGACATGGCGATTCCTGAACGAGCTGTGGCAGCAGCTTGTATTCTGGGCGGGGTCGCTGGTGTTCGTGCTGGCGTCCATGCTGGTGCCACGCCTGCTGGTGGGCATGACGAAATGGGACTGCGTGCTGATCCTGCTGGCCGCGGGCGCCGGGCTTCTGGCCCGTGGGGCGGTGGTGTTCGGCATGCTGCCCGTCCTTGCCGCGACCAAGCTTTCCCCGCCGGTACCCACACCGTTCAAGGTGACGATGGTATGGGGTGGGCTGCGGGGCGCGATCACGCTGGCGCTGGCGCTGGCGGTGACCGAGAACGAGCATGTTTCGAGTGGCATCGCCCACTTCATCGGCATCATCGCCACCGGCTTCGTGCTGATCACGCTGTTCGTCAATGGTCTTTCACTGCGCTACCTCGTGCTGTTCCTCAAGCTGGACCAGCTGCCGCTGATCGATCAGGCGCTGCGCCACCAGATCCTGGCCATCGGTCTGGGGGAAGTCCGTGACCAGACGCGCGAAGTGGCGGGTGAGCTTGGTTTTTCCCGCAATGTCACCAATACCGTGGTCGAAGTGCTGGACCGCCGCGTCCATTCGGAGGAACAGGCCAACACCTTTGACACGGCCCTGGGTGACCGCCAGCGCGTGACGCTGGCGCTGATCGTCATTGCCAACCGCGAGCGTTCCATCCTGCTGGACCTGTTCCGCATACAGGGACTGTCGCGCCGGGTGATGGAAACGCTGCTGCGTTCGGCCGAGGCCATGGTCGATGGCGCACGGCTGGAGGGGCGCTTTGGCTATGTACGCGCCCTGCGGCGCAGGCTCCGGCCTTCGCTGCGTTTCCGCGTGGCGCAGGTCATCCATCATCGGTTCAATTTCGATACACCGCTGATGTACTGCATGATGGAGCGCTTCGAAATGCTGATGATCGGCTATTTCGTCTCGCTGTCGCTCACGCGGTTCATGCGCCAGCGCATGGAGCCCACGCTTGGCACCCGTATCAGTGAAATCGTGGGGGAGGTGCTGGGCCGCCAGTGCAAGCTGCTGGATGAAGCGCTCCAGACCCTGCGGCTGCATTACCATGGCTATTCCGAAGCGCTGGAAAACCGGATGCTGCGCCAGATCGCACTCAGGCTGGAGGAGGAAAAATATGATACCCTCATGGCCGATTCGCTGCTTAGCGAGGAACTGCACCGGGAATTGCACAAGGATGTGGAGCATCGGCGCGAACAGCTTGATTTCAGGCTGAAATTCAACATCCGTGCCGGGATCGAAAGCCGTATCCACAACTTCCCGCTGTTTGAGGGGGTGCCTGATGGCGTACTCCATGACGTGGCGATGAAGATGTCCATCCACTTCTCGTCCCCCGGTGAGCGGCTGTACCGCAAGGGGCAGAAGGTGCGGACGGTCTACTTCATCAGCGCCGGGCTGGCGGAAACCCATTACCCCAAGCATGATGTCCGGTTTGGCGCGGGTGCCGTGCTGGGGGCGGAGGAAGCCCTGAAGGACGAACGTGTGACCGTAACCAGCTGCTCGTTGCAGTTCGGTCACTTCATGACCATGAGCGCACGGCATTTCCGCGCGTTGGTGGAAGAGCATCCCCGCATTGGCGAGAACCTTGAGCGCCTGGTGAAAGCCCGCAGCAAGGGTGAACTGCCCGATGCCCAGCTTCTGCCACAGGACGGAAAAGACACGCCCGAAAGCCCGCCATCCTATGACGCCATTGACCTGGCCATGGCCCCCGTCAACCGCGTCATCCCGATAAAGCATGACAATGAAGCGACCGATGCCTGAAACCCGCGCCATCCCCTGAACGCCCGCGGGCTTTTGATTCGCCCGTTGGTCGTGTCGCTGGCGACGGGTGTCAGATCGCACGCATGGACGGGAAGGATGCGCCGGGCGGCGGAGGTCAATCTGATGATAAAGGCTGGCAAAAACCACCAGCTAACGTGATACGACCGTATAATCGGGTGATCTGGCACCCGGGTCCGACATCACCGTAATGATATCATGCATGATACGGTCCGCTGTCATCAGTCGGTAATGGATGGGATCCCAGAACAGGTCACGGTCATCAGTAATGGGGCCAGGTATGTCGAAATCCAGTACCAGCGTGTGGGGAGCGGTGGCGGCAACGGATGCCACGTAGCGGTGGCATGCTTCGAACATGCTGTCATACATTGATCCCCGCGGGTTATGTCGGGTTGCCTGTACCGGCGGAAACCACAGGATACGGACCGTCGTATCCGGTACGGCGTCAAGGATGGCGGGAAGGTACGTCCGCATGGCCGGTGCCGCTTCAATCGGTGTGGGCGGCGGGCGCATGGGGTCAGGCCCCCATGCGGCAAAGACCCGGTTGGCGCGTGCGCGGGTATAGAGACTGTCGGCCGCTACGAAGTTCGTGTACCCGTCCTCGCCATAATGGTCGTGACGCAGGCCAAGCTGCAGCATGAATTCGTTGGCGGCTTCCTGCAATGCGTACAGGTTGGCCATGTGCAGGTAACCCAGCCATGATGACCCCTGATAGATCCAGTCGGGCCAGGGCTCATTATTCAGTGGAACCTGCTTGGGGCCATACAGGCACCATGATCGATCCAGGTCCACCATCAGAAACCTGGGGCTGGGATGATGGCGCAGGAACTCGCGCAGCAGTCGGTACTGCTCATGGGGCCGGGCATTGTTCATGGCCATGTTGAGGAAATGCGCGCCAAGCGGGCCATCCAGTATTTCAGGCCGCATCAGGCGTGCAGTCGATGTGCCGAGCATGACCGAATCAAACCTGTTTTTCCGGGCCAGCATCGGCATGGTAAAGCGCGCATTGCTGGTAACGGGCACCCGATGCAGTGGAAGGGAGAGCGGCAATGCCCCCCATGGGTCAATCAGGATTATAAAAAGGTAAAGGCTGCCACCAACCGCCAGTATCGATGCCAGGAACAGTATGCAGCACCGCTGCCATGGGTCTTTCCTGACTGTCTGCAAGGCTCCGTACACTCCAAATACCGGGAGTGATAGGGTATTTTATTTCCGTCGCAAAGGTCATTGCCGTTTTTTCCACTGAATACCGGCGCCTGCATCATAGCTCCGGTGTCATGACCAGCCCGCAGCCGGGAGGCACGGCCACCCGGCCATGCCGGATTACGGCACGTCGTGATCCCGGCAGTCAGAAGGCGCGGAGCAACCGGTCGAGATATTCCAGTTCCTCTGGCGGGCGGGTGCGGTCGGCATCGCGGCGGCGCAGTTCCTGTTCGATCTCGCGCGCACGTTCGCGGCTGGCCTGATCGGGCAGGTGCGTATCGTTATCCATTCCCGCATGGGTGCCCCCGGTCTTGCGGCCCAGCGGGTCACGGTCGCCGCTGCCTTCGGCCTGCTGGTCCGTATCGTCCTCGTCATCCTCGCTGGCGGGATGGTTGCCGCCGGTGCCATGGCTGCCCTTGCCGTTCTCCTGCGACAGCATGGGCAGGAAAACGGTCATGCCCCCATGGGCAGTCTGGCTGCGCATGGACTGGCGCATCTGCTGGTCGCCCTGCTGAAGGTCGGCCAGCACCTTTTTCTCGGCGGCGGCGGCGTCGGGGTCCTTGCCCGCACCCAGTGCGGCGCGCACGGCTTTCATGTCCGTCTGCGCCTTGTCCAGTGCTGGCATGTCCTTGCCAACGGCCTGCCTGAACTCGCGCTGCAGTTCATGCACGGCGCGGGCAAGGGCATGCTGCACCGCACGGTCGGCATGCTGCTGGGCGGTGCGGGCTTCGGGCGTCTCGCTGGTTGGGGGCGGTGCGCCGGCTTGCGGCCGGGGGGGCGTGGCATCGGGCGGGGTAATGCCCAGCTGGCGCAACAGGTCACCCGTGGACATGGAAGACAGGTCCGCCCCGTCCTCATCCATGTCGGTCTGGCGGCCTGCGGCCTCGCGCTCGGCCTGACGCTGGTCCTGATCCATGCGTGACTGGGCGTGATCAAGCAGCTGTGACTGGCGACTGACCAGATCACGCAGGGCGCGGCGCAGTTCCTTTGCCTGCTGGCGGGCCTGCAGCTGCCGGGCAAGCTGCACCATGTCCTGCGGGGTGGCGTTGCGCATACCCTCGGCCATGTCCTCCATCTGCTGGAGTTTGCGCATGGCGTCGGCGTTGTGGCCACCCGCCGCGTCCTCCTGCAGTTGCTGCATCATCTGTTCCAGATTCTGCTCGCCGCGCGATGTCATTTCGGGAATGGCCGGCATGGCGGAATGATCGCGCATGGCCTGCTGGGCCAGCGCCTGCATCTTGCGTGAGATCGCATCCCTGAGCGCCTGCATCCGGTGCTGGAGTTCGGCCTGCTGGTCCGGCCCCTGTCCCTTCGCACCCATTTCGCGCATGTGTTCAAGCTGCTGGCGCACTGCCTCCTGTGCCGCCTGCACGCCAAAATCGGCCTGTTCGTCATCCAGGTCATGACGGTCATGCTCGATATCCAGCGCCAGGAACCACAGCCGCCCGGTGGCCTGACTTATGGCGTAGTCATCCGTTACGTCCCCGCTGCCCAGCACGGCGGCAACACTGGTCAGCGCCACCAGCAGGCCGACACGGCGGGTCAGCATGGTATCGGCCTGCCCCAGGGCAAGCAGTTCCCGCCCGGCCTGCACACGGTTTTCACGATGCAGGGCAACGCGTTTGCGTATGTCCAGTATGGCCTTGGCCAGCGGGTTGGTGAACGGCCGCGCCCCGATGCGCAGATGCACGGGGGCAGAGGTGGCGCTGACCCCGCTGCTGCTGGTGGCGACCAGCCGGGCGGTCACGTCCTCTCCCGCCCATGGGTTCTGTGACAGGTCGGGTGTCGCGACATCATCGACCATGCGCGGATGGCCATTGAGCGGAATGGGCACGTCCAGCACATCATGCGGGCTGTCGGGCATGACCAGTTCGGCATGGATGGAGGCGATGCCGTAGGGCTGGGCGGCATGGTAGGGCAGTCGGGTGCGCCATTCCCCCTCCTGGCTGCCGGGATTTTTACCCCATGCAATGTCCGGGGCGGGATTGGGGGTGACGTGCAGATTCCATTGCGCCAGGGTGCGACCCCGGCCACGCAGGGTCACGCGGCCGGAGGCAAGCAGGGTGGCCTGCGTATTCCAGCTTCCATGGCCCAGCGCGTGGAATCCGTGCGGTCCCATGCCCGGCTGCCCGGCTGCGTGCATGCGCAGGGCGGGCTGACCGTTCAGTCCGTTCAGCGTAACACTCAGCTGCGCGCCTGCGGGAATGGTGGCGCTGTCATGCGTGGCGTCCAGGAAGACCGGCGCACCGGGGGCGTAGTCGGGCAGGGTGATCCATGCATTGATCTGCGGGGCGGGTGTATCGGCATCATCCATGCCGGGCACGAAGGCCGCCATGATCCGGCCGGGCGCATGCGCACCGCTCCATGCCATGCCCCCGGCCAGCAGCGCGGCCAGAAGCGGGGTGGCCGTCCACCATCGCCCCGGTGGTGGACGCAGGCGGGGCCACCCGCCGCGCAGGTGCCCCAGGGCGAGCATGGTGCGACGCAGATGCAGCTGCCACAGATAGGCTGTCTGCGGCGTGGGGGGGCTGGCGGGGCGGTCGTGCAGGGTGCGCAGGGGCTGGCCAACCAGTCCGGATGCCTGTTCTACCCGCCGGTCCGTCTCTGCCGCGGTGGGAGTACGTACTCCGCGCCACTGCCGCCGTGTGGCGTAGATGGCCACCGTGGCACAGCCGGCCAGCGCCAGCGCGTGCATGCTGTCAGGCAGGCTCTGGGGCAGGCGTGTCAGGCCCAGCAGGGCCACACCCATGACCGTATCGGCCACGGGCAGCATGAGCGGCCATAGCCGTTCCGCCCACAGGGCGCACCGGGCCTGCCGGCGGGCACGGGCCAGGCGTTGCGGCAGGCCGCCGCTGGGCTGTGGGCTGTGTTGCCCGGCTGTCATAGGCCTCCGCCAGATGGGAGAAGGGTTTCATCCACCCATTGGGGAATGCTGTCGGCGGCCCAGAGTTCCTCAACCGCCTGCCGTTCGCGGATCACGGCCCAGCGGCTGCCATCAACCATGACCTGTGCCGCCAGCGGGCGGGCGTTGTAGGTGGAACTCATCACCATGCCGTAAGCGCCGCAGTCCAGCAGGGCAAGGCGCGATCCGGCCTCCATGTGCGGCAGGGTGCGGTCATGGCCGAACGTATCGCCGCTTTCACAGACCGGTCCCACCACGTGTACCCGCTCGTCTGCTGCGACGGCAGTGGCGGCGGACAGCGGTATGATGCCATGCCACGCATCGTACAGGCTGGGGCGCATCAGGTCGTTCATGGCGGCGTCCAGCACCAGAAAGGGCGGCATGCCGTCATAACCGTGCTTGCGCAGGATGACGGTGCTCAGCAGTACCCCGGCGGGACCGGCCAGCCAGCGCCCCGGCTCGATGGCCAGACGGGCGCCCAGCCCGCCCAGTTCGGCATGGATCGCTGCCGCCAGCGCCTCGGGCGCGCCTTCGGTTTCATCACGATAGGAAATGCCCAGTCCCCCGCCGCAGTCCAGTACCGCAACCGTCAGTCCGCGCGCGCGGATGGCATGGACCAGTGCGGCCAGCCGGGCATAGGCCGTGCGGTAGGGCTGCATGCGCACGATCTGGCTGCCGATATGCATGGCCAGCCCCACGGGGCGGATACCGGGCAGGGTGGCGGCATGGGCATAGAGTTCAACCGCGCGATCATAGGGAATGCCGAATTTGTTGGTGGCAAGTCCGGTTGTTATCTTGGCATGGGTGCCGGCATCCACATCGGGGTTGATGCGCAGGGCAACCGGGGCTTCCACCCCTTCAGCCCGCGCCACGGTGGAGAGGAGTTCAAGCTCCTCGGCGCTTTCCACGTTGATCTGGGCGATCCCCGCGCGCAGCGCAAGCTGCATCTCGGCCACGGTCTTGCCCACGCCGGAGAAGACGATCCGGTCCGCCGCGATTCCCGCCATCATGGCCCTGCGCAGTTCGCCGCCGCTGACCACGTCCGCCCCCGCGCCCTGTGCCGCCAGCACGCGCAGGACGGCCAGATGGTCGTTGGCCTTGACGGCGAAGTGAATGGAAACCGGCAGCCCCGTGGCCCCGAATGCGGCGGCAAGGCGCCGGTAGCGCGCGCGCAGCGTGCCCGCGCTCATGACCCAGGTGGGCGTGCCCAGCGCATCGGCAATGGCGTTCAGGGGCACGTCTTCCAGTACAAGCCCGTCCATGGCATGCATGGACAGCGCCGGACGGACGGCCAGGAGTTCGGCAATGGTGGGATCCTGTCCGTGACAGGTGGGGGGAGCTTCAGCCATGATGGAACGCACGATACCGCCTTGCCCCGTCCCTTCCAAGGTGCCTGATGCAGGAAAGAACGAGAAGGACAGGCCGGTCATGGACAATAGCGCCCTGGTCAAGGCGGCGGTTGACGTACGCGCACGGGCTTATGCGCCGTATTCCCGCTTTATGGTGGGGGCGGCGGTCGAGACGGATGATGGCCGCATATTTGCCGGATGCAACGTTGAAAACGCGGCCTACCCCGAAGGAACCTGTGCCGAAGCCGGCGCGCTTGCGGCCATGGTGGCGGCGGGCGGGCGGCAGGTGCGCCATGTGGTGGTGTGTGGCGGGGGGAACGCCGCCTGCACGCCATGCGGTGGGTGCAGGCAGAAAATCCGTGAATTCGCGCGCCCCGATACCCCGGTTACCATGGTTTCGGACAGCGGGCGGGTGCTGATGGTGCGTACGCTGGCCCAATTGCTGCCCGACAGCTTCGGGCCGGACAGCCTGGCCTGACGCGGTGGCCTAGCGGTCCCGGCTGGGATAGGTCCGGTAGTAGTCGTGCGAAGTGCTGGGCTGGTGTGGCGGTCCGATGCGCCCGCAGGCCCCGAGCGTTGTGGCCACGGCCAGCAGCCCCGCAGCCACCAGCATGAGAGAGCGCAGGCGTGCGCGCAGTGTGGTCCGCATGTTCATTGTGCCGCCCCCGGTTTTTCCGCCCCCAGTGTGTCGAGCCAGCGCGTGGCCTGCGCGCGCACGTTCTGCGCCGCCGTGCCGCCATGGCTGGTGCGTGAGGCGATGGAGGAATCGACTGTCAGCACCGAGAAGATATCGGCGGTGATGCCCGGCTCCTCCGCCTGCATCTCCTCCAGCGTCAGGTCGGCCAGGCCAACCCCCCTGGCTTCCGCCCTGCCCACAAGCCGCCCGGTCACATGGTGCGCGGTGCGGAAGGGAACCTTGAGTACACGCACCAGCCAGTCGGCCAGGTCGGTGGCGGTGGAGAAACCGGACCCGGCATAGGCGCGCATCTGGTCCGCGTTCACGCCCAGATCCCGGATCATGCCATCCATCGCGGCAAGACTGAGGCTTGCCGCGTCGGTTGCGGCGAAGACGGGTTCCTTGTCTTCCTGCATGTCCTTGGCATAGGCCAGCGGCAGCCCCTTCATGACCGTAAGCAGGCCCACCAGCGCGCCGGTAATGCGCCCGCCCTTGGCGCGCACCAGTTCGGCCGCATCCGGATTGCGCTTCTGTGGCATGATGGAGGAGCCGGTGGTGAAGGCATCGGACAGGCGGATGAAGGAGAAGGGGGCCGAGCACCAGATCACGATTTCTTCCGCCAGCCGTGACAGGTGCATCGCCATGATGGACAGGGCGGAAAGGTATTCCAGCGCGAAATCCCGGTCGGACACGGCATCGAGCGAATTGGCGGTAGGGCGGTCGAAGCCCAGTGCCCTTGCCGTCATCTCCCGGTCGATGGGAAAGGAGGTGCCCGCGAGCGCCGCCGAACCCAGCGGCGATTCATTGAGCCTGCGCCGCGCATCGGCCAGTCTACCCCGGTCACGCGCCAGCATTTCCACATAGGCCATCAGGTGATGGCCGAAGGTAACGGGCTGGGCGGTCTGCAGGTGGGTGAAGCCGGGCATGGGGGTGGCCGCGTGTTCCAGCGCGCGCCGCGCCAGCGCGCGCTGCAGCGAGGCCGCCTGCTGCTCCAGCCCGTCAATCGCATCACGGACCCACAGGCGGAAATCGGTGGCCACCTGGTCATTGCGCGAGCGCGCCGTGTGCAGGCGCTTGCCCGCCTCGCCGATCCGCTCGGACAGGCGGGCTTCGATATTCATGTGAATATCTTCCAGCGCCGTGCTGAACGTGAATGTACCGGCCGCGATCTCGCCGCCGATCTGCTCCAGCCCTGCGGTAATGGCCGCGGCATCCGCCTGCGAAATGATGCCGGTCTTTGCCAGCATGGCGGCATGGGCTTTCGAGCCCGCGATGTCCTGCCGCCACAGGGCCCTGTCAAAGCCGATGGAGGCGTTGATGTCCTGCATGATGGCCGCAGGCCCGCCGGCAAACCGCCCGCCCCACTGTGCATTGGCCTTGTGCGCGTCCTGATCCGTCGGCGTTTTTGCGTTCCCCGGCATCCTGTCTTCCAGCTACCCTGAAGTGTGAAAAATGATCGTGTCGTGTCCATCGTGGCGTGTTGCCATCGCGTGCCGCACCCTACCGGGCCGGCGCGCCGGATACAATCGCTCCCGCCATCATCGTGACGGCGGGTTGTGGCAGGGGGTCTTTTACTCGCGCGGCGGGGCCTGTAGGGTTCAGTCCGAACCCGCCATGGCAGAGGACGCCCCGCTACAATGCAACATGCAGCCCTTGCGCAAGAACCGTCACGCCTGCTGGCGCATGCC
Organism: Komagataeibacter sp. FNDCF1; assembly: GCF_021295335.1. Taxonomy (NCBI): domain Bacteria; kingdom Pseudomonadati; phylum Pseudomonadota; class Alphaproteobacteria; order Acetobacterales; family Acetobacteraceae; genus Komagataeibacter; species Komagataeibacter sp. FNDCF1. The sequence continues at coordinate 23,796 of NZ_JAIWOT010000001.1, forward strand.
GACCCCGCCCCTGTCATCCAGTTCGGCACATCGGCGATGGAGGGGCCGCTTCCGCCGCCCGGCCTGCCTTTCGTGCTGGTCAGCGATCATGCCGGTCGCGCCATTCCCACCGCCCTGGGGGACATGGGGGTCAGTGCGCAGGACCGTGCGCGCCATATCGCATGTGATCTTGGCATGGCCGAGACGGGGCGCCTGTTGGCCGGGCATCTGGACTGCGTGCTGTTCGAACAGGCCTATTCCCGTCTTGTGATCGACTGCAACCGCGCGCCGGGGCACCCCACCTCCATCGTGCGGCGCAGCGATGGTACCGTCGTACCCGCCAACACCGACATCACCGCGGCGGAGGAAGGCTGCCGGGTGGAGGAGATATTCCTGCCCTACCACAACCGGATCAGCAGCGAGATATCGACCCGCCTCGAAGCGGGATTGCCGGTGGTGCTGGTCTCGCTGCACAGTTTTACCGACAGCATGAACGGCATGGACCGCCCGTGGCATACCGGCGTGCTGCACAACCGCAATCCCGCCTTTGGCCTGCGGGTGCGCGACCTGCTTGCAGCGGAGGACGGGCTGGTGGTGGGCAGTAACGAACCCTATGCCCTGACCGACGTCAGTGACTATACCGTGCCGGTGCATGCCGAAGGGCGGGGCCTGCCCTATCTGGAAATCGAGATACGCCAGGACCTGATCGCCACGGCGGATGGACAGGCCGAATGGGCGCAGCGGCTTGCCCGCATCCTGCCGCAGGCATGGCACGAGTTCAGCCACTAGGCTCCGTGCATGTACAAGGGGAAACCGTGATGGAAAAGGCAGGAAAAGGCAGGCGAGGGATTGACGGGCATACGCTTCTGGCCGGGGTGATCGGCTGGCCGGTGGCCCATTCCCGTTCGCCGCTCATGCATAACTGGTGGCTGGAACAGTACGGGATCAATGGCGCCTATGTGCCGCTGCCCGTGGCGCCGGGGCAGTTCGACACGGCGGTGCGCGGCCTGCAGGCAGCAGGCTTCCGGGGGGCGAATGTCACCATCCCGCACAAGGAAGCCGCTTGCCGGATCGTGGACCGGCTGCATCGTTCCGCCCAGCGTTCGGGCTCGGTCAACACGCTGGTCTTTGCCAGCGATGGAAAGATCGAAGGATATTCCACCGATGGTGACGGCTTTGTCGCCAATGTGGAGGCGCATGGCGTGAGCGTGAAAGGGGGCCGCGCCCTGCTGCTGGGGGCCGGCGGTGCCGCGCGCGCCATAGCCGCCAGCCTGCTGGACCGGGGTGTCGCGGTGGTGATGGCCAACCGCACCCGTGCGCGTGCCGACGCCCTTGCGGCGATGCTGGAGGGGATAACCGTTGTCGACTGGGAGCAGGCGGGGGATATCCTGCCGTCATGCACCATGCTGGTCAATACCACCTCCATCGGCATGGAGGGCGCGGCCCGGGCGCGCTTCCCGCTTGATCTGGCGCAGGCCGATCCGGCGCTTGTGGTGTGCGATATCGTTTATGTTCCCCGGCAGACCGCCCTGCTGGAATGGGCTGCGACCCACGGGCTGCGCACGGTTGACGGGCTGGGCATGCTGATCCACCAGGCCGGGCTGGGGTTTGAAAAATGGTTCGGCGTGACCCCGGTTGTCGGGCCGGAGGTCGAGGCGCTGCTGGATGCCGACCTGCACCACCCGGCGGCCGATGGCGCGGGCTGAGCATGCGCGTACTGGGGCTGACGGGCGGCATCGGCATGGGCAAGTCCACCACGGCGCGGCTGCTGGTGCAGGCGGGGATAAGGCTGTTTGACGCCGATGCCACGGTGCGTGCCCTGCAGGGCCCCGGTGGCGCGGCGCTGCCCGCCATTGCCCGGCTGGTGCCCGGCTGCGTGCGGGACGGGGTGCTGGACCGGGCGGCGCTGCGGGCCGCGGCCCTGGCCGACCCCGCGGTCATGCGCGGGCTGGAGGTGATCATCCACCCGCTGGTGCGCAGGGCGCGCCAGCGTTTTCTCGCGCGTGCGCGGCGTGACGGGTGCCGCTGGGTGGTTCTTGATATTCCGCTCCTGTTCGAGACGGGGGCCGAGCGCCTGTGCAACCGCGTGGTCGTGGTCAGCGCGCCTGCCGCCATCCAGCGTGCGCGCGTCCTGCGCCGTGGCACCATGACGCCGGGGCAGATCGATGCCGTGCTGGCCCGGCAGATGCCGGATGCCACGCGTCGGCGCAGGGCGGACATGGTGATTGAAACCGGCCTGTCGCGACACGAAACGGTGCGGCAGGTCAGGCGTTTGCTGCATGCAATGCGTGAGGGAAGTCCCGCCGCGTGGGCAGCAGCGGGGGGGAAGCCAGCATGAAACGGACCATCCTGTTCGATACCGAGACAACCGGGCTTGATCCGCTCAGGGGGGACCGGGTGATCGAGATCGCGGCGCTGGAACTGATGGGGGACCTACCCACGGGTCGCAACTTCCATGTGCTGATCGACCCCGAGCGCGACGTGCCGGAAGAAGCGTCCCGCGTGCATGGCTTTACCCGTGCCGACCTGGAGGGAAAGCCGAAATTTGCCGAGGTGGCATCCGGCTTCCTGGAATTCGTGGGGAATGATCCGCTGATCGCGCATAATGCGCGCTTTGACTTCGGCTTCCTGAACGCGGAACTGTCGCGCGCGGGCCGGCCGGAACTGGATATGGCGCGCATGGTCGATACGCTGGACATGGCGCGCGAGCGCTTTCCGGGCATGCCGAACAGTCTCGATGCGCTGTGCCGCCGCTTTTCAATCGACCTGTCGGAACGTACCACCCATAATGTCCTGCTGGACTGCAGGCTGCTGGCCGCGGTCTATCTGGAACTGACCGGTGGCCGCCAGCGTGGACTGGGCCTGGCGGTGGAGGATGGCGGCGGCGGCATCGCCACCTATGACTATGTCCGCCCGGCGGGGCGTGTGGGCGTGCGGGTGCAGCCTGATACGGCTGAAATCGCGGCCCATCAGGCCTTTGTCTCCCGTCTGTCCAGCCCGCTCTGGACGGGCTGAATGGGCGCTATGTAACAAAGACGGTGGTCGCCCCGGTCCATCTGGGGTACATTGGCGCCATTACGCGTAACGGATGTCTTGAACAGGAAGAGAGCATTGTCCACGGACGAGATTGTCGATCCCACGATTGCCCCTTCTGACCAGGCCAGGCGTTTCCTGTTCCATATCGGCATCCCGGTGGCCGGGGTGGTGTCGGCCATAGCCATCATCGCCGGCGTGGGGTGGCATTCCTACCGCACCGTGCGCACCGGTGCCCTGACCCTGACGCACGACCTGCTGGTCAGTCAGCAGGACTATATTGCCAAGGAAGTCAGCTCCTTCCTCATGCCGGCCTCATCCGGGGCCATTGTCGCGCGTGACATGCTCGAACATGGCGCGCCGGAGGTCGAGCAGAAGATATTCACCGGCTACAGCAGCACCATGCTGCGCAACGTGCAGCAGATCCAGTCCTTCTACATTGCTGACAGTGACGGCAATTTCAGCACGCTTGAACATGGTGACAACAGTCAGGATGTCACCATAACCACCCTGCACGACGTGGGCACGCCCAAGGCGATGTTCACCCACGAACTGCGCGACCCCAATGGCAAGGTGCTCAAGCAGTGGCAGACGGCGGCGGGAAGCTACGACCCGCGTGGCCACGCCTGGTTTGCCGATACGGTCAAGGCCGGGCAACTGGCATGGACCCACCCCTATGTGGTGGAGGTGACCAAGCAGATCACCATTACCGCCGCCGTGCCGTACAAGGGGCTGAATGACAAGACGTATGTCTATGCCATCAACATGTCCCTCAACCACCTGAACAATTTCCTGAACTCGCTCCGCATCGGTGAAAGCGGCACCGCGATCCTGCTGGACCAGAACGGGCATGTCGTGGCCGGGCATGGCATGGCCGAAACGCAGGCCAGGGCGCATGGTGATTCGGACAAGATGACCCTTGACCCGGCCAATTTCCCGGTCATGACCAAGGCATTCGACCAGTATCGCGTGCATGGATACGGTGCGCGCACGGTTACGGTAAAGGACAGGAAATACGTCACCATTACCGCCCAGCTGCCGGTGGGCAAGGATAGCTGGGTCCTGCTGCTGGTGGCCCCGGAGGACGATTTTTCCCGCTTTGCCATGGCGGATGGGCGGCAGAACCTGCTGTTCTTCGTACTGGTCGTGATGATGGCATCAGGATTCGGGCTGCTTCTGTTCCTGCAGGCCCGGCGTGCCGATCGCATGCGGGGCCAGATCACGCAGGCCCGTGCGGTAGCCAGTTACGAGAGCCATGCCCTGCAGTCCGTTGCAAGCTATCCCGACCTGTTCAATCCCGAGGACAATGCCCTTGTCCTGACCGAGACGCTGGCCGACCAGTCCCAGGCGCGCCGTGCCGCGGTATGGCGCATCCTGCATGACGGGCATACCCTGATGTGCATCGATTCGTATGACCGCCAGCAGGACGTGCATTCCGGTGGTTTCGAAATGTCGACCACCGATCTCAAGAGCTTTTTCGACTCCGTCTCCCATGGCGATGCGCTGGTTACGACCGATGCCGCGAAGGATGAGCGGACCGTGGCGTTCTACCGCGTGTACATGCGCAGCTTTGGCAGTTCCGCGCTGTTCTGCAACCCGATTCTGGGCAGCAGCGGCCCTGTGGGCGTGATAACGCTGGAAGATGCGCCGCGTGCGTCCATGGTCTCGCATTTCGTGGACATGATCGCGGGGGTTGCCGCCGCGCGTTTCTCCGCCCAGCATTACAGCGCCGTTGCCGCGGCGAAGGAGGAGCTGGATTCCGAGCCCGCAGCGGATGAAGTGCAGCGTGACCCCAGCCAGGGCTTTCTGCTCACCCCCGGCGCGCTGGCCATGCACGGGGCATCCGGCACGTCCGACCCTACGTCGACGGAAGGATTCTATCCCGCCGTCGCCATCATGGTCATCAGCCTGTCCGATGTGGTTATGACGGCCCAGAACGATCCGGCGGCCAATATCAAGCTGCTCGATTCAATGGCGATCATGCTGCAGGACATCGCCCATCAGTGCGGCCTGTTTTCCATCCGCATGCTCGGTCACCGTGTGGTGTGCGTGGCCGGGTGTTCGCGCACGCCAGACAAGGGCGCGGTCTACCGTATCGCCAATGCGGCGCTCATGATGCGCGAGAGCACGCTGGCAGCACTTTCACAGGCGGACCTGGACCCGGTCTCCCGTATCGGCATTGACGTGGGACCGGTCTATGGCGGCATGCTGGGCAAGGAACCGCAGGCCTTCAACCTGTGGGGCGACGCCATGGGCATGGCGGAAATGATGGCCCAGGGCGCACCGGACGTGGGCACGATCCAGGTGTCGGAGGATGTCTATCTCAACCTGCGGCAGAATTTCCTGTTCCGTGAACGCGGGCGCTTCTTCATACCCGGTGCGGGGCTGACCCGGACCTACGTGCTGGCCGGGCGGCGATGACCGATACCCCGACCAACACGGCAGGGGGGGACGCGGCCCTGCCCGGTGGCATGACACCCCCCCCGCCGCAGGCCGCACCCGACAGTGCGGGGCGGATGGTCCTGCTGCTGCGGCGTTTTGCGCCATGGCTTGCGGCCATAGGCCGGCTGACGCGCCACCAGGTCCGTTTCACGCTGCTGCTGATCGGGGCGGGGTGGGGCACGCTGCGCGAAAGCATGCGCCCCAATTCATGGCGCAGGCCGGTTGTGTACGAATTCCGTGCCACCCTGCGGCAGGTGGTCAGCGGCGGGTTCCTCAGCATCGTGATCACCGCCACGCTGACAGGGCTCATGGTGGTGTCACAGGCGGCGTACTGGCTGGGTTATGCCGGCATGGCGCAGATGACCGGGTCCATCCTGGTCTCGGTGCTGGTGCGTGAAATCTCGCCCATCCTTGTGGGGATCATCCTCATGGGGCGCAGCGGCATGCTGTCCCTGACCGAAATCGGGATGATGGTGCTGGGGGGGGAAGTGCGGGGCCTGCAGGCCCGGGGCATCGACCCGTTCCTGGCACTGGTCATGCCACGTACCTTCGCCTTCACGCTGGGGGGCTTCACGCTGGGCATGATCTTTGCCGTGGTCTCGCTGCTGATGGGGTTCGTGGTGGCGCATGCCAACGGGGCCATCACGTCCTCGGTATGGACCTTCTTCTTCAACGTCCTTGCGGCCATGACCACCTGGGATTACCTGATCATCCCGCTCAAATTCGTGCTGGTTGGCTTCTTTGTCGGGCTGGGGGCCTGTATCTCGGGCCTGACTGTCAGCACCAGTGACACGATGGCCACCATCATGCCGCGCGGCTTCGCGCGCGGGATCATGCTGGTGCTGGTGGTCAATATCCTCTTCATGCTGGATTTCTGACCATGACAGCAAACGCCCCCCTGCTGGAACTGCGTGATGTCATGCCCTCGTTCGAGGAAAGCGGCCTCATGCCCGCGCCGTACAATCTGCGCATCATGCCCGGTGAATGTGCGGTCATAGACTGCCGCGATGTAGAGCGCGCGGCTATGTTTGCCGACCTGTGCACGGGCATGGTCTCGCTTACGCAGGGCAGCATCAAGTTCATGGGGCTGGACTGGAGCACGCTGCGTGACCGGCAGCTCAATGCGCTGCGCGGGCGTATCGGCCGCATTTCGCGCCATGGCGGCTGGCTGGACATGTTCGGCACGCATCTCAACATCATGCTGCCGCATCTGTACCATACCACGGACCCGTTCGATAACGTGGTCCGCCACGCAACAGAACTGGGGTACAGGTTTGGCCTGCCCGGCCTGCCCATTTCGGCACCGGACCGGCTTTCGGGCGCGGATCTGGCGCGGGCGGCGTGTGTGCGTGCCTTCATGGGGCGGCCGGAACTGCTGGTGCTGGAGGACATATCCGACATGTTGCCCGAAGAGACGGCGCTGCCGTTCCTTGAAATGCTGACCGCCGCGCGCGACCGGGGGTGTGGCGTGCTATGGCTTGTCCGCTCGGCAGCGGCATGGCGTGAATATCGCAAGGCGGTGAATATCCACATGCGCCTTCTCGACGAAGGTCTTTTTTCCATGCGGGTGGTGTAATGGTCCAGAAACAGCAGTCAGACGGTATCCGGCAACTCGTGCGGGTCCGTTACACCGACGAATGGGTGGGGATTCTTGTCCTTGTGGCCCTTGTCATCCTGCTGGGCGCGGTAATCGAGGCCGGTGTGCTCCGCGACTGGCTTACGCCTGCGGGCAGGCTGAGGATCGTGCTGCCCGAAGATGGGGTCAGCGGCCTTTCGGTCGGTGATGACCTGGAGGTAATGGGCATCCATGCGGGCACCGTGCGCCGGGTGCGGATCAATCCTGCCGGCGGCATGTACGCCATTGCCGAGATCGACCCGGATATCGAGCCCTATATCCGCCGTGACAGCACCGCCATCATCCGCAAGCGCTTCGTCGTGGCCGGGGCGAGCTATATCGACGTGTCACGCGGGGTGGGTGACAAGCTGGACTGGAGCTATGCCGTGCTCAGCGCCACCAATGCCCCCAACCCGGCGGATACCATTACCCAGACATTCAGCGATATCCGCGACCGGGTCATCCCGGTCCTGGACAATGCCCAGCACATGATGGCAACGCTTGATGCCACCATTACGGACATGCATGCGGGCAAGGGGTCCATCGGGCGGCTCATGACCAATGATGACCTGATCCGCCAGGCCGAGCAGATGATCACCAGCCTGAACGCCACGATCAGCCAGCTTACGCCGATTGAAAAGCAGCTTGGCACCGTGATGGACCGGGCCAATGCCAGCATGGCCAACGTGCAGAAGGCGACGGGCGACCTGAGCAATGCGACACCGGGCATTACCCGGAACCTGACGGATGCCAGCCAGCAGCTTCCCGTGCTTCTGGTGCAGGCACAGACAACCGTAAGCAGCCTGCAGAAGCTGGTCGACCAGATGCGTGGCCTGTGGATACTGGGTGGAAGCGGCAACAAGGCAAAGACAGGACATGCCCGCCTGTCGCCGCAGAAGGTGCAGCCATGAAGATGAAGAAAGAATGCCTGGCGCTGGGTCTTGTCCTTGCCCTGGCCGGATGTGGCGGCGGGGGCGGGCAGGCCGGTTCCCCCACGGATACGACCCTGTCGCAGGACATGGATACCGGGCGTGATGCCGTGGGGCTGGAGCGTCTGGCCGTGGCGGAACAGCAGTACCGCGCGGCGGGCAAGCGTGCCCTGGCCCGTGATGACGTGACCGCCATAGGCGATGCCGGCTACAACCTTGCCACCGTCCAGCTTAACGAGAACAAACCCGCTGACGCGCTGACCACCATCACGGCCACCCGCTCCGCGCTGGCCGTGCGTGGGCAGACAGCGGATGATGCCGGGCTGGATCTGGTGCAGGCGGGTGCACTTCACCGTCTTGGGCGGGAGAGCGAAGCCGCTGCCGCCGCTGCCCGCGCCGCCGCCGGGCAGGATACGGACGTTACGGAAAAGGCACAGCTTATGCGTGGCCTGATTGCAGATGATAGCGGGGACCATGCAACCCTGGCCTCTGTCGCGGCTTATTTTGCCACCCTGACGGGCAAGATACCCGAGAGCTGGACGGCTGATGCCAGGGAGATCGAGGCCCGCAACCTGCTGGCGACTGCTGGCAGCAGCCAGACGGCATGGCAGGACGCCATGCAGGCCGCAACCATCCGGCAGTCACAGGTGAACTATCGTGACATGGCGCGCGCGCTGGGGGTGGCCGCCCGTGCGGCTGACCGTTCGGGTAACGCACAGGCGGCGGCCCAGCTTTATGCCCGCGCCAGCCAGAGTGCCCGGCAGGCCGGTGACACGGTTGCGGCGGATCGCTGGGCAAAGCAGGCGGGTTCGGCCGCGGCGGTTGACCCCTTTGTCGAACCTGCGGTCCCCGCACGCAAGAAGTAGGGGGAGTGCCCGAAAGGCCTCCCGCTACAGCGCGCTGTAAATCGAAAAGAGGTTTTTGGTGAAGCTTATTTCAAAAAGCTTCAGGGAACGCCGCCTCTCCAGAAAGGCGACGCCCGCAAATCTTCATTTATTGCCAATGGTCGTTTATCAGCCCCCTGACCGCAGGCGTCAGGCCAGGTTCTTCAGACCCGTGTGCCGGCTGAGCAGCGTGCTGGTGGCCGTGTTCAGGCCGACCAGATTGACCTGCATGCCCTGTGTCTTCATCTTTCCCACCAGTTCTTCCAGCATGCCGGCCGCCGTCATGTCCCACAGATGGGCGTGGGTCAGGTCGATCGTGATGTGACGGGCCGTATCGTGCAGGTCGAAGGCATCGGCAAAGCTGTCGGATGAGGCAAAGAAGACCTGCCCGTTCACGACATAGGTACGGGCCGTGCCATCGGCGGAAAGTGTATTGCTGACCGAAAGCATGCCGGACACCTGAAAGGCAAAGAACAGCCCGTTGAGCAGCACGCCTACCGCCACGCCTGCCGCCAGGTCATGCGTGCCGACAACCACCGCAACCGTGGCCAGCATGATGATGCTGGTCGTGCGTGGATGATGCGCCAGGTCCCGTAGCGACGACCATGAGAACGTGCTGGCCGAGACCATGATCATGATCGCCACCAGCGCTGCCACCGGCACCTGTGCCACCCATGGCCGCAGCACGACCATCAGCAGCAGCAGGAAGGCCCCTGCCACAAAGGTGGAAAGCCGCCCCCGCCCGCCATAGCGCAGGTTGCCCACCGTCTGGCCGATCATGCCGCAGCCCGCGATGCCACCAAACAGGCCGACCGCGATGTTGGCCACGCCAAGCCCCATGCATTCCTGCCGCTTGCTGCTGTGGGTTTCGGTCAGGTCATCCACCACGCGGGCGGTCATCATGGATTCCAGCACCCCCACGCTGGCCATGGCCAGCGCGTAAGGGGCGATGATGTGGAGTGTCGCGAGTGAGAAGGGCACGTCAGGCCAGACCAGATGCGGCAGGCTGTCGGGCAGGCGGCCAAGATCAGCCACCGTGTGCAGCGGCATGGGGCACAGGATGGACACCACCGTCAGCACCAGGATGCAGATCAGCGGTGAGGGAATGGCCGAAAAGAAGCGCGGCACGGAATAGATGATCGCAAGCCCCAGCGCAATCATGGCATAGGTATGCCACGTTACATGCAGCATATGCGGCACCTGGGCTGAAAAGATCAGGATGGCCAGTGCATTGACGAAGCCCGTGCGCACCGGGCGCGAGACATAGCGCATGAGCACATGCAGCCGCAGGATGCCGAACATCACCTGCAGCAGCCCGCACAGCAGGGTTGCCGCCAGCAGGTACTGCACGCCATGGGCGCGCACCAGGGCGGCTGCCACCAGGGCGACCGACCCTGCCGCCCCCGATATCATGCCCGGCCTGCCGCCGGTCAGCGCGATGACCACACTTATGACAAAGGATGCGTAAAGCCCGACCGCCGGGTCGACCCCCGCCACGAAGGAGAACGCGATCACTTCGGGAATCAGCGCGAATGTCCCGACCATGCCGGCCAATGTGTCGCGCGTGATGTTGCCGAACCATTCCTGGCGGTAACGGGTAAGGGCTGACATGGGTGAGGCGGAACCTTTCAGGACTGGATATTCAGGTATCGGCGATGGTCATGTCCGCGCGGCGCCACCAGCATTGCGGCGCGGGCCGCGGCTGCGGCAGGACCACAAGCGGGTCGCCACTGTAGCGGACGGTGTTGGTGGGCGTTTCGTCAATTTCCAGGGTGGCGCAGGTCAGCAAACCGCCATCGGCGGCAAGGAAGGCGTTGAGCTTGGACATGAGCAGGCAGGCCAGCAGTTCCGTCGTGGGGTCGCCCGGTGTGACCAGTATGCGCCGGGCGCGGCAGGGTTCATGCTGGCGGAACCAGCCCAGCAGCGGGTCGTCCTGCGCCAGTTGCAGGGCATGATCAACATGGTTGTCAATGAACCGGTGCCACACGCCCTTCGCACGATGGAAGGGCAGGACCATGTTCATGCGCCCATCCAGCGGGGCGGGTGCCGTGGCATGCAGGCTGGCACGGATATATTCATTATGGCCATGGGGCAGGGCGCAGCGTTCGCTCTCGCCGGCCAGCAGGCGGTGCGCCATGGAAAAACGCCGTGTGAAGACCAGTTCAAACATGGGAGCGTTCCTTCACGAAGCGCTCCCAGCCAGCCTTGCGCAACTGGCAGGCAGGGCAGGTGCCGCAGCCATGGCCCCATGCATGCGGCGTGCCGCGCGTGCCCAGGTAGCAGCTGTGGCTCTCACGGTTGATCAGCCCGACCAGCGCGTCGCCACCCAGAGTGCGGGCCAGGTCCCATGTTTGCGCCTTGTCCAGCCACATGAGCGGCGTGTGCAGCACGTAATGGCTGGCCATGCCCAGATTGAGGGTGACCTGCAGGGACTTGATCGTATCATCCCGGCAGTCGGGATAGCCCGAGTAATCCGTCTCGCACACGCCGGTGATGATGTGGCGGATATTGCGCCGGGCCGCCAGGGCCGCGGCAAAGGTCAGGAATATGAGGTTACGGCCGGGGACGAAGGTGTTGGGCAGGCCATTCCCGTTCATCGTGATCTCGGCCTCACGCGTCAGCGCGGTGTCCGATACATGGCCAAGGGCCGCAAGGTCCAGTGTATGGTCCATCCCCAGACGCTGCGCCCATTGCGGGTTTTCGGCCGCCATGCCCCTGCGCAGGGTGTCGCGGCATTCCAGTTCCACCGCATGGCGCTGCCCGTAATCGAAACCCAGCGTTTCCACCCGGCCAAACCGCGCCAGCGCCCATGCCAGGCAGGTGGCTGAATCCTGCCCGCCGGAGAACAGGACCAGTGCGGCTTCCCGCGCGGGAATGGAGGGGGGAGGGGAGACGCTCATGTCAGGGTATCCCGATCAGCTTGTGGGTCTGCAATGACAGACGCCATTGCGGATGATGCAGGCAATAGTCAACCGCCGCGCCGGTATTGTGATCGCGGCTGGCATCATCCATTGGCTGTAGCCAGAACTGGTGGAAGTCCAGCCCCGCCACCTGTTCGGGCAGCAGGTCCGGCTGGGGGTAGACCAGCTTGAGTTCATGGCCATGTGTCTGCACCAGTGGCGCGCCCGCCTTGGGGCTGACACAGATCCAGTCGATTCCGGCGGGGGCGGCCAGCGTACCGTTGGTTTCCACCGCAATCTCGAAACCGCGCGCATGCACGGCCGCCACCAGCGCATCATCAAGCTGGAGCAGGGGTTCGCCACCCGTAAACACCACGAAGGCACGCCGCCTGTCCGGTGCGGGCCACCGGGCGGCAATGGCGTCGGCCAGCAGGTCGGCGGTGGCAAACCGCCCGCCGCCGGGACCATCCGTGCCGATGAAATCCGTATCGCAGAACCGGCACGCCGCCCCGGCCCGGTCACGCTCCAGCCCCGACCACAGGTTGCACCCGGCAAACCGGCAGAACACCGCCGCACGGCCAGCCTGCGCGCCTTCACCCTGCAGGGTGGGGAATATTTCCTTTACGGTGTAGGACATGTTCCGGATTTCATGCTGCGCGCGGCCAGCACGGGTCAGCGTGGGAAAATGTCCCAGCCGGTCCCGCGCCCGGCTGCGTCGGGTTCAGCCCTGCTTGTGGGATGTATGCATGCCCAGCCGGTCCAGCAACTGCCGGTCGCGCAGGGCGGCGGGATTCGGGGTGGTCAGCAGGCGTTCGCCATAGAAAATGGAATTGGCGCCCGCCAGGAAGCACAGCGTCTGTGCCTCGTCCGTCATGTCCTCGCGGCCTGCCGCCAGGCGTACGCGGCTTGTGGGCATGGTGATGCGGGCAGCGGCGATGGTACGGACGAATTCGATCGGGTCGACCGTCTCGTCCGTCCTGTCCGCCAGGGGGGTGCCTTCCACACGCACGAGCATGTTGATCGGCACGCTCTCGGGGTGGCGGGGCAGGCTGGCCAGCGTCGCGATCATGCCCGCGCGGTCGGTGCTGTCCTCTCCCATGCCGACAATGCCGCCACAGCAGACATTGATGCCCGCGTCCCGCACGTTTTCCAGCGTATCCAGCCGGTCCTGAAAGGTGCGCGTGGAGATGATGTCGCCATAATATTCGGGCGAGGTATCGATGTTGTGGTTGTAGTAGTCCAGCCCGGCCGATTTCAGCCTGTGGGCCTGCGTATTGTCCAGCATGCCCAGCGTTACGCAGCTTTCCAGCCCCAGTGCCTTTACGCCCTCGACCATGGCGCACACGGTTTCCAGATCATGGTCCTTGGGGCTGCGCCAGGCGGCCCCCATGCAGAAGCGCGCGGCCCCGGCGGCCTTTGCCGCACGGGCTTCCTTCAGCACTTCCTCCACCGCCATCAGGCGGCTGGCCTTCACGCCGCCATCCTCGTGCATCGCGCTTTGCGGGCAGTAGGCGCAGTCCTCGGGGCAGCCGCCGGTCTTGATGGACAGCAGGGTGGAAATCTGCATTTCCGTGGGGTCGAAGCGCGCGCGGTGGACCGTCTGCGCCCGGTAGATCAGGTCGGGAAAGGGCAGGGCCATGAGGGCCGCGACTTCATCGCGCGTCCAGTCCGTCCTGACGGCAGGCAGGCTGGTGGGGCCGACATGCGGCAGGGTGTCCGGGCTGCTCCCATCGGGCATCGGTCTGGCTCCTGTGGCGGTGATGAAGGTGGAAAACGGCACAGGCTGTGCCATAGAAAACCGGCAATGACTACATTTTTATCATTATGGAGCCATTGCCGGGACAGGGGTTTCAGCCCAGCACGCGGGCAAGCGTGGTGCCCAGTTCCGCGGGGCTGCGGGAGATGTGGATGCCCGCCTCCCGCATGGCCTCGATCTTGGCGCTGGCGGTTTCGTGCCCGCCGGTAATCACGGCGCCGGCATGGCCCATGCGGCGGCCCGGCGGCGCGGTGGCACCGGCAATGAAGCCCACCACCGGCTTGCGCGTGCCGCTGGCGCGGATCAGTTCGGCGCCCTCGATTTCGGACGTGCCGCCGATCTCCCCGATCATGACGATGGAATGCGTGTCCGGGTCCGCGATCATGCGTTCGAGCACATCGGTGAAATCCATGCCCTTGACCGGATCGCCGCCAATGCCGACGCAGGTGCTCTGCCCCTGCCCGATGGCGGAAGTCTGGGCCACGGCCTCATAGGTCAGGGTGCCCGAGCGCGAGACGATGCCCACATGGCCACGGCGGTGGATGGGGCCGGGCATGATGCCGATCTTGCATTCATCGGGGGTGATGATGCCGGGGCAGTTCGGGCCGATCAGCAGGCTGCCGGACTGCTCCAGTGCTGCGCGCACGCGCACCATGTCCTGCACCGGGATGCCTTCGGTAATGCAGACAATCAGGGGAATTCCGGCGGCAATCGCCTCCAGTATGGCATCGGCGGCCCCGGCAGGCGGCACGTAGATGACGGAAGCCTCGGCCCCCGTGGCCTCACGCGCCTGGTTTACCGTGTCGAACACGGGCAGGCCCAGATGCGTGCTGCCGCCCTTGCCCGGGGTTACGCCACCGACCATGTGGGTGCCATAGGCCAGTGCCTGTTCGGTATGGAAGGTACCCTGCGCGCCGGTAAAGCCCTGGGTAATGACCTTGGTGGACTTGTTGACAAGAATGGACATTCAATCAGGCTCCCGCATTACGGACGGCGGATACGATCTTGCGGGCGGCATCGCCCAGGTCATCGGCGGGGATGATGGTCAGGCCGGATTCCGCCAGCAGCGCCTTGCCGCGTTCGACATTCGTGCCCGCCAGCCGCACCACCAGCGGCACGTTCAGCCCGGTTTCGTGCGATGCGGCGATGATGGCCTCCGCAATCACGTCGCAGCGCATGATGCCACCGAAAATGTTGACCAGGATGCCGCGTACCTTCGGGTCACCGATCAGGATGCGGAAGGCCGCCGCCACGCGCTCCTTTGATGCGCCACCACCGACATCGAGGAAGTTGGCCGGCTCCTCGCCTTCCATCTTGATGATGTCCATCGTCGCCATGGCCAGACCCGCACCGTTGACCATGCATCCGATGTTGCCGTCCAGCCCCACATAGGCCAGCCCGTAGCCTGCGGCTTCGCGCTCACGCGGGTCTTCCTCGTGCTCGTCACGCAGTTCTGCCAGTTCGGGGTGGCGGAACAGGGCATTTTCATCGAACGACATCTTGGCGTCCAGCGCCAGCAGGTCACCGCTGCCCGTCACCACCAGCGGATTGATTTCCACAATGGCGGCATCCAGGCCGGTAAAGGCGTCATAGGCGGAACGCACGACGTTCTGGAACGCTCTGATCTCACGCCCCGTCAGGCCAAGGCGTACGGCGAGGCCACGCGACTGGTAATCGCACAGGCCCCTGGCCGGGTCGACATATTCCTTGAGGATGCGTTCGGGTGTGCGGGCGGCGACTTCCTCGATCTCCATCCCGCCATCGGGGGAGGCAACAATCACGATGCGGCCGCTCACCCGGTCCACCAGCATGGAGAAATACAGTTCACGTGCGATGTCACAGCCGGACTCGACATACAGCGTGCGTACCTTCCGGCCCGCGGGCCCGGTCTGTTTCGTGACCAGCACTTCATCCAGCATGGCATGGGCCGCACTGTCCACATCGTCCATGCTGCGGGCCAGCCGGACGCCGCCGCCGCCATCGGGCCGGCCTGCAAAATGCCCGGCACCGCGTCCACCGGCATGGATCTGTGCCTTGACCACGGTCACGCGGGTGGCAAGGCTGCGGGCTGCTTCCACGGCTTCCGCAACGGTGGTGGCGGCACGTCCGTCGGGTACGGGCATGCCGTATGAGCGCAGCAGCGCCTTTGCCTGATATTCGTGAATATTCATTTGGCGACCCAATCTGTCGTTCTTATTGGCGGTGTCGGGCAACGGCACTAGCACGATTTGACCGCGCAATGACAGGGGTGGGGTTGAAGGCAGGATTGGCGTAAAGATGAAACATGTGTCATGTCCTCCCCATGCAATGGCACGCGTGGCGCGCCGTCATGGAGAAAACGCAGAAGAAACGCAGAAGACAGGTTGAGATGAAACACTGGCGCATTGAACAGATGAACTGGAAGGATTTCGACCCGCGACGGGTGGATCCCGACATTGTCCCGTTGGTCAAGGCCGCATCGGTGGTGGAACGTAACGGCCTTGATTATGCCCGGTACCTCAAGAACGTCTTTGCCGATGACCCTGACTTCCGCCAGGCGGCGGACAACTGGGCGCAGGAGGAAGTCCAGCATGGTGACGCGCTGGGCCGATGGGCCATGCTGGCCGATCCCACGTGGAACTACATGGAAGCCTTTGCCCGCTACCGGCAGTCCTACCGGCTGGAACTGGATGTGGATGCCTCCATCCGCGGTTCGCGCACCGGGGAACTGATCGCGCGCTGCATGGTGGAAACCGGCACGTCATCCTTCTACACCGCGCTGGGCGATGCGACGGACGAGCCGGTGCTTAAGGCGATATGCAGGCAGATCGCGGGGGATGAATACCGGCATTTCAAGCTGTTCTATGATCATATGAACCGCTACCTGCACCGCGAACGGCTGGGTGTATGGCAGCGCGCCCGCATAGCGCTGGGACGTGTGACGGAAAGCGAGGACGATGAACTCGCATCCGCCTACCACACCACCAACGATCCCGCTGGCCTGCCCTATGACCACGGGCGCTGCATCGCGGCCTACATGTCGCGTGCACTGCGCTTTTACAGGCCACGGCATGCGACAAGGGTGATGGGCATGATCCTCAAGACCATAGGCTGGACACCCCATGGCCGCCTGCATGCGCTGCTGGCGCGCGGGCTGTACCGGCTGCTCATGATGCGTCAGCGCAAATTCGCCCGCATCATGGCCGCGACATGACCCGCCCCTTATGAACACACGACAGGATTGAAGACACACGGCAATGATGGTTGTTCAGGACATGAAAACGTGGTGCACCCCCCTTCTGGCCGCAGGCTGCCTGTTGCTAGCCGGTGCCGCGCGGGCGGATGCCCCGGCCACTTCCGCCCCCACCACGGCGGATTCATCGCCTGAGACCCAGGTCAGTGACGCCACGCGCGCGGAGCGGCTGCTGGCATCACAGATCGGGCTGCGCACCTTTACCTCCGCCGGGTTCCATCCCGGCATGGTGCGCCATATCGTCATGTTCCGTTTCCTGCCCACCATTACCGACGCGCAGCGCGCCGAGGTAGTGCGACGCTTCATGGCGCTGGGACAGGTTTCGCGCCGCGAGGATGGTTCCCCCGTCATTTCCGCCATCGAGACCGGGGCGCAGATCAGTGGCGAAGGCGTTGATGAGGGGCTGCAGCAGGCCTTTCTCGTCACCTTCCGCTCCGAAGGGGACCGCAACTACTATGTCGGCCGCCCGGTGGTGACCGATCCCGCCTATTTTGACCCGGCGCATGAAGCATTCAAGAAATTCGCGGCCCCCTATATCGTATCGGTGGTCGTGTTTGACTATGCCCTTCCCACCACCCATCCCCAGCGTTCGGCGCCGGTCCGGACCGGCCGCGCGCAGGTTCCCCAGCAGCAGGGCTGACGGGCCGGATATCCCCATCAAGGAGTGACACCATATCATGACAACCGTGACCCTCGGGCATCTGGACAGCACCGTGCAGCAGGCGGGTGCCGCAGCGGTGGCGCGCGTGCTTGAAGCCTATGACCTTGAAATCGAATATGTCGTTGCCGCCCGTGCGGAGATGGTGGAGCACATGCGCCAGGGCGATGTGGACCTGTTCGTCTCGGCCTGGCTGCCTGATATCGATGCGGGCTTCATGGCGCCCGGACTGGGCATGGAGCCGTTCGGTCAGCTTTACCGCCCCGCCTTTGGCTGGTGCGTGCCCGAAGCCGCGGCCACCGGCATGACCTCCATTGCCGCACTGGCGGCGGAATCCTGCCCTGTCGGGCGTGAAATCGTGGCGCCCGCATCGGCCATAGACCTGGTGCGTCAGGTCGTGGCCGCCTATAACCTGACCGAAGCCGGATACACCATCGCCACCCGTCCGGATGAACAGGCCGCGGACCATGCGGCGCATGTGCTGGAAAACAGCCTGCCCGAGATCATTCCCGTCTGGCAGCCTTCCTTCGTGCATTACGGCCAGCGTGTGGTCCAGCTGGAAGACCCCAAGGGCGCCTGTGGACCCGAACAGGACGCCCGTATCCTGATCCGCTCCGCCATCCGTGCGGACATGGACCAGGACCTGCTGGATGAACTGGACGAACTGACGCTGGGCAACAAGGTCGTCAGCGCGCTTGACCATGCCATGCGCACCGAAGGCATGAGTGCCGAGGACGCGGCGGAAGCCTGGCAGCGCGGCAAGCTGCTGCCCCGCTGAGGCCTGTGCCATGACCATGCATGACGGTGACACGCCCCCCGGCCATGACGCGCGCGACGCCGGCCTGCGGGCCCAGTACGAGCATTACCCCTATCCCGCCCGCGACCCGCGGGAGGAAAAAAGCAGGCTGCTGATCGGCAGCCCCAGCCACCTGCGGGAAATCGACTACTGGGTATTTGGCGCCACCCGCCCGCAATCCACCCCGCTGCGGGTGCTGGTGGCCGGGTGCGGCACGGGCGATGGCGCGATCATGCTGGCCACCCACATGGCACGTGCGGGACGGGTGGGTGAGGTGCTGTGCCTTGACCGCTCTCCCGCCGCACTGGATACGGCCCGGGCCCGCGCGGCGGTGCGCGGGCTGGAAAACATGCGTTTCGTGCAGGGCGACCTGACCGATCTTGCCACGGTCGCGCCCGGCCCGTTCGACTACATCGACTGCTGCGGCGTGCTGCATCACCTGCCGGACCCCGATGCCGGGCTGGCGGCGCTGGAGGGCGTGCTGGCCCCCGGCGGGGGCATGGGGCTCATGGTTTATGCCCCTTACGGGCGCACCGGTGTGTACATGCTGCAGGACGCGCTGGAACGTCTGGCGCCGGTGGCGGATGCGCCCCGGCAGCGGCTGGACGTGGCGCGCCGGGTCATGCGCCACCTGCCCGCCACGGCATGGCTGCGGCAGAACACCAATTTTGGCGACCATCTGAGCGGTGGCGACGCGGGACTGTATGACCTGCTGCTCAACCCGCGGGACCGGGCGTATGACATCACCGCCTTCCATGCGCTGCTGGAGCGCGCGGGACTGGCTGCGGCCTGTCTTATGGAACCCGCCCGTTACGATCCCGCCCTGCTGCTGCCCGACCCGCGCCTGCGTGAACGTATCGCGGCCCTGCCCGAACGTGCGCGCCAGGCGGTGGCGGAGGATGTGGCGGGCAACATGGCGACCCATGTCGCCTATGTCCGCCGTGTAAGTGAACCGGTGGCGCGCGCGGATGCGCTGGCACCCGGCGCCGTGCCGGTCATGCGCGAGATTCCGGGTCTGGAACTGGCCCGCATGATGGGGCCGGACGATCGCCTGCCCTTTGCCTTTGGCACCCTGCAGGTTGCCATTTCGCTTCCGCCACAGGCGCGCGGCATCCTGCCGCTGATTGATGGCGAGCGCACGCTGGCCGATATCGCGGCGATAATGGAAACGCGCGGCCTGTCCGCCACACGTTTCGCCCGGGTGTGGGAACAGATGTTCACCACGCTGGAATCGCTCAACCGGGTGCTGCTGCGCGCACCACGCTGACGGGCATGGAACCGCCGGCCGTCCCCATGCTGCCAGTCGTCATATTCGGCGCGAAGCTGCGGCCCGACGGCACGGCAGGCCGCACGCTGCTGCACAGGGTGGAGGCGGCCTGCGCCTTTGGCCGCGCGCGGAAGCGGGTTGTCTATGTGCCCACCGGTGGTCCGTGCCCGCCTTCCGGCGTGACGGAGGGGCATGTGATGGCCCGCCTGCTCCATGATGCCGGTGTGGCGTCCGGGCATGTGCTGGTGGATGAGACAGCGCCGGACACGCTGGCGTCCGTCATCGCCTGCACGCGGCTTTTGCGTGCGGCGGGCCATATGGGGCCGGTGGCCGTGGCCTCCAGCGCCTATCACCTGCCACGCTGTATCGTGCTCATGCGGATGATGGGGTGGGACCGTGTGATCCGGGTGCCGCCACCGCCCGTGCCCGCCGCGCGGGGGTGGCGCAAACGCTGGTTCTGGCGCCTGCGCGAAGGGGCAGCCCTGCCATGGGACGTACTGCTGCTGGCCATATGGCGGCTGCGGGGCGGGCATGATGGTGATTGACACTGCCTGCCCAAGCCCGCATCACGCGGGTGATGCGAAAAACAACATGAGTGTGGATGGAAGTCATGCCTGTGCAAGCCTTTGTTTTTCCCGGTCAGGGAAGCCAGTCAGTGGGAATGGGCCGTGACCTGGCCGAAGCCTTCGCCCCCGCGCGCGAAGTGTTTCAGGAAGTCGATGATGCACTGGGCCAGCATCTCTCCACGCTCATGTTCGAAGGGCCGATGGAGGAACTGACCCGCACCGACAATGCCCAGCCTGCCCTGATGGCCGTCTCGCTTGCCGTGCTGCGGGTGCTGGAGCGCGAAGGTGGTGTTGATCTGAAGCGGGACGTGGCGCTGGTCGCGGGGCATTCGCTGGGGGAATATTCCGCCCTTGCCGCCGCCGGTGCGCTGGGTATTGCCCAGACCGCGCGCCTGCTGCGCCTGCGCGGTAATGCCATGCAGGAAGCCGTCCCCCCCGGAGAGGGCGGGATGGCGGCGCTGATCGGTGCGGACATGGACATGGCGCGCGCCGCCGGCCTGTGCGCCGAAGCCGCGACCTTTACCGATGACACCGGCAAAACCCGCACGGAGGTGCTGGAAGTCGCCAACGACAATGGTGGCGGCCAGGTGGTCGTGGCGGGGCAGATGGCGGCGATTGACCGCGTGATCGCCCTGGCCAGGGAGCAGGGTGTCAAGCGCGCGCTCAGGCTGCCGGTCTCGGCCCCCTTCCACTGCTCCATGATGGCACCGGCGGCGGCGGCGATGCGCGCGGCCCTGGCCGATACGGACATCGCGGCCCCCGTCGTGCCCGTGGTGGCGAATGTCACGGCGGCCAAGGTCACGGACCCTGCCGCCATCCGTGACCTGCTGGTCCGTCAGGTGACCGGCACCGTGCGCTGGCGCGAAAGTGTCGATGCCATGGTGGGCATGGGTGTCGACAGCTTTGTCGAGATCGGGGCGGGCAAGGTGCTGGCCGGGCTGGTGCGGCGCATAAACGGCGATGTGGCGACCCGTTCGGTCGGCACCCCCGCCGATATCGAGGCCTATCTGGCCGCACGCTGAAAAAACCACGCGCCCGTGGCACCGGACCCCGGGCGTGTCTGATTGATGGATACCAAAGGGGAACGGACAGGTCATGTTCAGGCTGGACGGAAAAGTCGCGCTGGTTACCGGCGCATCGGGTGGAATCGGGCGCGAGATTGCCCGCGCATTGCATGCGCAGGGGGCTGCTGTCGTGCTGTCCGGCACCCGCCAGGGCGTGCTGGATGACGTGGCGGCCGAAATCGGCGCGCAGGGCGGGGCGGAGCGGGTGCATGTCTGTGCCGCCGACCTGTCAGACCCGGCGGCGGCGGATGCGCTGGTGGCGGGCGCCGAGGAAAAGGCAGGTGCCCCGCTGGCCATTCTGGTCAACAACGCGGGCCTGACACGCGACACGCTTGCGATTCGCATGAAGGACGAGGACTGGAACCGCGTGCTGGACGTGGACCTTGCCGCCCCCTTCCGCCTGTGCCGTGCGGCACTGAAGGGCATGCTGCGGCGCCGGGCAGGGCGGATCGTCAGCATCGCCTCCGTCGTGGGGGTGACGGGCAATGCGGGACAGGCCAATTATGCCGCAGCCAAGGCCGGGATGATCGGCATGGGCAAGTCGCTGGCGCAGGAAGCAGGCAGCCGTGGGGTGACCGTGAACACGGTGGCCCCGGGCTTTGTCCAGACCGCGATGACCGACGTCCTGCCTGATGCGCAGAAGGAAAAGCTGGTGGGTGCCATTCCGCTTGGCCGCATGGGCCAGCCACAGGATATCGCTCCCGCCGTGGTCTATCTTGCCTCTGACGAGGCAGGCTGGATCACGGGGGCCACGATTCATGTCAATGGCGGCATGGCGATGCCCTGAGGGATGTGATATTCTGCTGGACAGCCGTGTTGCAGGTGACACAAAAAAGGGTCCTGACAGCCCGGGCTGTCCCTGAATTGCGGGGCATGCGGACAGGAAATGCAATCACTGCCTTGGCGATTGTACCAAAACCGTGCTAATCGCCCGCAGCTTCGTCCGAAGCGGGCCGGTACGCAACACCGGTTTGCAGGGACGTAACAGGATGACCACGTTTCGAACCGCCCGTTTCTTTCAGGGGCAGACAGGAAGCAGAGACAGATGAGCGAAATCGCTGATAAGGTTAAGAAGATCGTAGTCGAGCACCTCGGTGTGGACGAAAGCAAGGTCACCCCCGATGCATCGTTCATCGACGATCTGGGTGCGGACAGCCTCGACACGGTTGAGCTGGTCATGGCTTTCGAAGAAGCGTTCAGCGTCGAAATCCCCGAGGATGCGGCTGAAAAGATCACGACCGTGAAGGACGCGATCGACTACATCGAGAAGCAGAAGGCTGCCTGATCGGTTTTTTCCGGTCACGTTTTTACGAATTCAGTCAGGTATCGTTACTTTCAGGAGCAGGACGGGTTGATGCAGTCTACCGGATTGACGTCTGGACAGCGGCGCGTTGTCGTAACCGGTATGGGTATTGTCAGCCCGCTTGGACTGGGGGTTGAACGCAACTGGTCACGCCTGCTGGCCGGGGAAAACGGTTTTGGCCGTATTTCTGCGTTTGATGCGTCCGACCTGCCGGCACAGGTGGCGGGCGAAGTGCCCGCCGGCCCCACGGGAAGTGGCGGCCTGACCCTTTCGGACTGGGTGCCGGTCAAGGACCAGAAGAAGATGGACCGCTTCATCCATCTTGGCCTTGTCGCGGCAACCGAGGCGGTCGAGGATTCGGGCTGGAAGCCGGAATCGGAGGAAGACCGCTGCCGCACCGGCGTCATGATCGGTGCCGGCATCGGCGGCCTGCAGACCATCTACGAGGCATCGGTGACGGTAAAGGAAGGACGGGCCCGCAGGCTCTCGCCTTTCTTCATTCCGTCCGCCCTGATCAATCTGGTCTCGGGGCATGTCTCGATCAAATACGGATTCAAGGGACCGAACCATTCGGTCGTGACAGCGTGCGCCACCGGCGTACATGCCATCGGCGACGCCGCCCGCATGATCATGCTGGGCGATGCCGACGTGATGGTGGCCGGTGGGGCGGAAGCCGCCGTATGCCCGCTGGGCATTGCGGGCTTCTGCTCGGCCAAGGCGCTGTCCACCCATTTCAATGACACGCCGGAAAAGGCATCCCGCCCATGGGACCGCGATCGCGACGGTTTCGTGATGGGTGAGGGATCGGGCATTGTCGTGCTGGAAGAATACGAGCATGCCAAGGCCCGTGGCGCCAAGATCTATGCCGAAGTGATCGGCTATGGCATGTCCGGTGACGCGCATCACATCACCGCACCCGCACCGGGGCATGAAGGTGCTTTCCGCGCCATGCAGAATGCCGTGCGCAGCGCGGGCCTGACCACGGCAGACATCCAGTATGTCAACGCCCATGGCACATCCACCATGGCCGATGACCTGGAACTGGAAGCCGTGGAGCGCCTGTTTGGCGATGATGCGCGCAGGCTGGCCATGTCTTCCACCAAATCGGCCACGGGCCACCTGCTGGGGGCCGCCGGCGCCGTGGAAGCGATCTATTCCATCCTGGCCATTCGCGACAACGTCGCGCCCCCTACGCTCAACCTGGACAATCCATCTCGGGAAAGCGTGATTGACCGCGTGGCCCATACGGCACAGGAGCGGAAGATCGATACCATCCTGTCCAACAGCTTCGGCTTTGGCGGGACCAATGCCAGCGTGATCCTGCGCGGCGTATGAGACCGGGGCGCCTGCGGGCGCCCTTTCCATTTCCAGCAATATAATGGGTAAGGAGACGGTGTGCGCAGGATTCTGGCGGCATTGGGGCTGGTATTCCTTCTGCTGGTCCTGTCAGGTCTTGGCATCGGCTTCCTGGGCATAAGGCATTACGATGCACCCGGACCGCTGGCGGAACAGCGTGCGGTTGTCATCCCGCATGGGGGGACGGCGCAGGTGCTGGCCACGCTGCAGGATGCCGGCGTGCTGCAGCGCGACTGGTCCACGCAGCAGGTGTTCACGGCCGCAACGGCCCTGACGCGGGTGGACGGGGCCTTCCATGCGGCTGAACTGGTGTTTCCCGCGCATGGGTCCATCCATCAGGTACTGCTGGTGCTCCGGCACGGCAGGCCGGTCATACACAGGCTGACCATCCCCGAAGGCCTGTCCGCCATCCAGATTGCGGCCCTGCTGGAACAGGCACCCTACATGGATGGCAGTTTCCCGTTCCCTGCCGAAGGGTCGGTCATGCCGCTGACCTATGATTATGAATGGGGCATGTCACGCGCGCAGATGCTGGCCCGCATGCAGCATGCCATGGACCGCGCTCTTGATCACGCATGGGAAGGGCGCGAGACTGATCCTGCCATCATGGACCGCCATGCCCTGCTGGTACTGGCTTCCATGATCGAACGCGAGACGGGCAGCGCGGATGAACGCCCACTGGTGGCGCGCGTGTTCCTCAACCGGCTTCATCAGGGCATGCGGCTCCAGTCGGACCCGACGGTGGTCTATGGCCTGAACCACGGGGTGGGGCCATTGGGCCACGCCCTGTCCCATGCCGACCTGCTGCAGCCGACACCGTACAATACATATGTCATTACCGGCCTGCCGCCGGAGCCGATCTGTTCGCCGGGCATGGCATCGCTTGAGGCGGCTGCCCATCCGGCACAGGGGGGGGCGCTCTATTTTGTAGCCAATGGCCATGGTGGCCACGATTTCGCGGCCACGCTGGGGGACCATAACCGCAATGTCTCGGCTTTCCGGGCTGCAAGGCGGGGCCAGGTCCCTGCCGGAAAATAGGGGCCGCCCGCGCAGGTTTACTGCGGTGGCAGGCTCTGGCTGCTGACCGAACCCGATGGAGCCGTTGCCATGGGCTGCTGGGCAGCCGGGCTGGCTGTTGTGGTGTTCGTGGTGGTCTGTCCATTTTTGTCCGGTCGGCTCTGGGCGGTGCTGAGCACCTCGCTCAGGGCGGAACGCAGCGGGTCGGCGCCAGAGTTGTTGACGCGCATGGAGACGACGATGTCCTCCGGCCCGACGATCTGATTGTAATAGGCACGGTTGGCGGCGCTGTTTACCCGCATCTTGGAGCCACCCAGGGCGGCCCCGGCGAACAGCCCCTTGGATTTCTGCACGCCCTTGATGCTGGTATTATGCTCGCCTGCCGTTCCGCTTTCCAGCCCTGAACCGGATGAGGCAAACGACGTGCCTACATCCGCGCTCAGCTTGAACTGGCTGTCCAGCAGCGACTGCACGCCATCGTCCGTCATGACGAACAGCATGACCTCCACATCCTGCATGCCAAGCTGCAGCCCGAAATTGGCCGAGGACATGCGGTAGAACGCAGGATCGGACCATGAGCCATGGGCGTCGCGCGTCAGGAACACGCAGCCCCCGCCGCCGCCACCAAAGGCGATGGACATGCGGAAGACGGACGGGCAGACAATCACGCCGCGTGCCGCGGCAAGGTAACGGGTGACCTTGCTGTTCGCCGTGGCGGTGGAGAACATGTCCCTTACGGTCAGGGTGGCACGGTCCACCAGGCTCTGTTCTTCCTCCATGCTTGCTGCAAGGGCGGTATGGAGCGGCATCATCAGGGCCATGGTGGCAAGTGATGTCCTGATGAAATGAGATGTGCGCAAAACCGTGCTCCCTTTCCGATTCGTAACGGCAGATCCACCAAAACGGCCCGTGCCATGGAGTGGTCTGTTTTCATGGCCGAATCATGGCCCGGAAGGCAAGCCCATCGGGCCGGCTGCCGCCATATATTGCCGTTATTTAAGGGATACCCCGACCGCCTGCGAAAACGCATCGGCAATGCCGGGGGCGGCGGCAAGGATGCTGATGCCATCCGTCAGTCCACCATCGCGCAGGAAGGGGGAAACGCATGCGCCCGCTTCCTCCAGCAGTACCAGGGCGGCGGCGACATCCCACAGGTTGATGCGGATTTCCAGATAACCATCCTGCCGCCCGCAGGCGACCTCGGCCAGGGCGATCGCGCCCGAACCGCCCGAACGTGGCATGGCGCCAAGGTTCAGGATCGCATCGATCTTCTGCTGGAACACGCCGGGCGGCACGCGATTGCTCCATCCCATCTCGATCAGGGAGGATGCCGTATCGGTCACGGGTGAAGCCTTGATGCGCTGGCCGTTGAGAAAGGCGCCATGCCCACGCACCGCCGTATAGGTCTCGCCCAGGGCGGGCGCCTCGATAATGCCCGCGACAGGGGTATCCCCGTCCAGCAGGCCGAGTGAGACACACCAGCGGTTGCGGCCGCGTGCGTAGTTGGACGTACCATCAATGGGGTCCACCACCCAGCGCAGGGCGCCGGTGCGGGTGCGGCCTTCCTCCTCACCCTGAAAGCCATCTTCGGGGAACAGCGTGCCGATTCGCTCTGAAATGAAGGATTCCACCGCGCCATCAGCTTCCGTCAGCCAGTCCTGCGCGCTTTTCAGGGTGCCTTTGGGCCCACCGGGGGCGGGGCGCATCTTCATGGCAAGGGCGGCCGCGTCGCGCACGATGGAGCGCGCGGCCTCAAAACGGGTCAGGATGGCTTGGGTCATGGCAAAATCCTTTCAGCTATCGGGAATGTCATTCCACGCGCAGTGCCGTCTTTACCGCGCGGTCCAGTTGCGGCATTTCCGCCCGGCCCAGCCGTTCGGCGGCCTGCATGGCAAACTGCAGGGTAAGCCGCCGCCTGCGCGCGGGCGCCAGGGCCATGCGTGGCGGGTGGCGGATGATGGCGCAGTCCTGGCAGGTCGGCATGCCATCTGCCCCGTTGCCGGTCGCGGCAATGATCAGGCCGGTGGTATCGGGCAGCACGGCGTGGGGAAAATCCTGGTTGACCGCAAAATACATCTGGTCACACCACGGCAGGTAATCGGGCCATTTATGGTCGGCCCGGAAATCGGGCAGTCCGGACTTGATCTCGATGCAGATCAGATCACCTTTTGCGGTCAGCGCCATGATATCGGCACGCCTGCGGTCGGGCAGGGTGAATTCATGCAGGACCGCCCATCCATGCAGCCTGCATATCCGGCTTGCACCCGTGCGTATGGCCATCTGGATATGGGGGGCAGGCAGGGGGCAGGGCATCGGGAGATGGCGAATCGGATCAGGTGGCAGCGGCAGTGGAAAGCAGGTGGGTGACCAGTTCAAGATCGGCCGGCTTGTCCACGTCCACCGCTGCCCGGCCATCGGGTAGCGGGACCAGGGCCACGCGGGCGTGGGAAAGCTGGCCGATGCGGCGGCAGACATCCGCGCGCGTCAGGCGCCTGAAGACAAAGCGCAGCAGGATGCCGATACCCAGGATACGGGCCATTTTAAGCGGTTTCTTACGATCTGCCTCCAGCTTCTGCCACAGCCGGATCACCCCCCTGGCCGCGGGCGTGCGGAACAGGAACATGTTGCAGCCGGAAAATGCGCCATCGGCCAGCCGGATCATGGTGCGCTTCGTGCCCGGTACATCGCGCAGGATGGCCTGTTCCATGGCAATGCCCGCGGCGACATCGCACCCGCTTTCCTGCGCGGCCTGCACGAAGCGGCGCACCCAGCCCGGTTGCAGCAGGGCATGATCGGCGGTGGTGACCAGCAGTGGCGTGCCCAGCATGTCCAGCGCCTGCATCACGCTGGCGCTGGGACCGGCGGCCGGCGGGATGAAGGTCACGTCATCGGGTACGATGCCCGCCAGCACGTCCGGGCGCTCGATGCATATGGCGATCCTGCCGACTGTCTCCACCGACCGCAGCGCGGTGATGACCCGGCTGATCATGGGGGTGCCACAGACGGGCAGCAGCGCCTTGTGCGAAATGCCGGCGGCCTGCGCCATCGGGTCAACCCGGCCGGCCCTGCTCCCGGCCAGCACAAGGACATTCAGCCCTGTTTTCATGCCGCGTTACGTGTCGTGTTGGCGCCATCGGGGCGGTCGCGCGGGGGGGAGCCGGTCTCCTCCATCACCCACGGATACTGCTGGGCTTCCTTCACGTCGTAACCGAGGTTGAACACCGTCGGGCTGCGCGGGCAGCCGCGTGCGTCGCGGTAATAGCTGCGGAACAGGCGGTCGGCAACAAAGCTGGTGATGCCGTAATTGCCGTTTTCATTATGGAAATGATGCAGGACGTGACGCTGCTTCATGCGCTGGATCCAGCCCATGCGGGGCTTGTAGTTCAGGTGCTGGATGCAGTGGAAGAATTCATAGATGCAGGTGATGGTCAGCCCGGCGCCGAAGGCGGCCCCCGCCGCCGACATGCCGCCAATCGCGTAACCAATGGGAATGGTCACGATGGCAATGGTGGGAATGGTGTTCAGCGGTGAGCCGAACAGCACGTCAAGCAGGTGGGGGTCCTGATGGTGGTCGAAATGGATCCGCTTCCACAGCGATGCGCTCCATTTCATGCGGTACAGGAAGCGCCCGTGAAGAATGAAGCGGTGGATGGCATACCATACCAGCGGGTAGACCAGGATGACCGCCGCGATGCTGATCACCACCGGGGTCACGGCGGTACAGGTGCATGCCATCACGGCAAAGCTGCCCAGTGCCAGCGCGAAATACAGCAGGATGGTGGGATAGGTCAGGTAGGCAATCCAGAGCTGGGACAGGTTCATCTTGCCCAGATCAAAGCTTCGGCCCGTGCGGATTGAACTGTTCTTCAGGGTATTGGTAATCATCGCTCTTCGATCCTCAGTAGCACGGTGATGACGCCAAGGATGAAAATAAGGATCCCGACGAATATCGCCATAAGCGAGGGCAGCGTTCCCGCGTTTCCCAGTGCGCGCAGCAGCCCCTGGAATACGACAAACAGCAGGCCGGCGCCCAGGCACCATACCGGCAGCCAGCTGCGGATGCCAGCCCGTGGGGGGATATAGACCACAGGCACGGCCAGTAACAGCATTACCGTAAAGGTCACGGGTAACATGATGCGTCCCAGTATTTCCGTAAGGAAAAAGGACGGGGACTGGCTGGAGGGCAGGCTGCCATTCTGTTCGGCCAGCATCGTGCCGGTGGACTGGGTGAAACTTATGGTCAGCTGCGTGATGTAGCCCGGCGTCATCGTGTCGGGCCAGTCAAGCCGCACGCTCTGGCCGGGGGGGGTGTCAAGCAGGTCGATACGGGTGGGATTGACAACGCTGAGCATGCGTGAGGGCGTACCGTACCAGCGCCCATGCACGTAGCGTACCGTGTCCAGCGTGGTGACCTTCTTCAGCAGGTCCTGGTGGTCCCGGTGATAGATGGTCACATCCCTGAGGAAACTGCCCCCGCCCGCAAGGTGGTGGATGCTGATCAGGTCATGGCCCGAGCGGATCCAGTAATTGTGCCATTCGGCAATCATGCCCGGCGTGGTCGCGTTCCACCACTGGGCCAGCGCCTGCTCGCTGCGCGGGGTGATCTGGTCATTCACAAAGCCGCACAATATGCCCAGCACGATGGTCGATGGCAGGAACAGCTTGATCAGTCCCGGCGTGGACAGGCCCGCCGCGCGCATGATCGCGATCTCGTTGGACGTGGTCAGCTGCACCAGTGCCAGCAGGGCGCCAATCAGCACGGCAATCGGCATGGCGTTGCAGAACAGCAGCGGCAGGCGCATCACGGCGTAATACAGCACCCCGCTCATGCCCATGTGGCGGTGCATGATCTCCGTCACCTGCTCCAGCAGTGCCAGGATTTCCATGAGCGACACCACGATGATGGCGGTGGCGAACACCTTGCTCATCATCTCGCGCGTAAGATAGCCCAGCAGGACCGTGCCACTGGCCAGGCGCAGCCGCAGCTTCATGCCTGGTGTTCCATCATGTGGCGGGGCAGGCCATCGGCGGAAAGCTGGCGCGGGGGCATGGCCGGCCCCCGTGTCAGCAGGATGCGCAGGCCGCCGGCCTGCCGGATCAGCGCGCCAACGCAGATGAGGCTGAACACGAGGGTCGGCAGCCAGATCACCAGCAGCGGCGATATATGCATGTTGGCGACAAAACTCATGCCCATCTGCAGCGTATGGTCGAATCCGACCAGCGTTATGGCGGCAATGGCCAGGCCGGGGTTGTTTTTCTGCCGCTTGCGCACACCCGCCAGCGCGCAGGCCAGAATGGGGATGAAGGGAATGGCCGCCGTGCGCGCAAGACGGAAGTTCAGTTCGGCGATCATGTAAGAATGGCTGATGGCGGGATTGCCGTGCTTTATGCCGTAGTACAGTTCCGGCACCGTCAGTTCGCGCTCGGTTTCACCCCGCGTGCGGTAGGCCTCGGTGTCCAGCTTGCTTTTTGACGTGATCATGCGCGTGGTCCGGCTGAAGCCGGTAATGCTGGGCGCCTTGTCCAGGCTGTCGGTCACGATGGTGCCGTTGACCAGATCGAGGCGCACTTCCGAACCATCCGCCGGGTTGAAGATGTATCCCTTCTCCGCCGAGATGAAGCGGACATGCGCCTTGTCCGTCCCGTCACGGATGAAGACATTCCACATGCGCGAACCGGCATGGTCGACGTTTTCCGCCGTCAGCACGATATCGTCCGATATGGCGAACATCTTGGACTGCAGATGGGGCGTCCAGCCTGCGTGGCTGGCAAAATAGAATGCCGAGCGGTAATCGTAGCGGGCATAGGGCTGTATGAACCCGTAAAGCGAAAAGGCCAGGAAGCCGAATACCGCACCCGTCACCACAAAGGGCTGGCAGATGCGGAAGATCGAGACCCCGCTTGCCATCAGCGCATCGATCTCGTGGTTGGCGCTCATGCGGCGGATGACGGAAAACACGCTTACGCACATCGCCGCCGGCAGCGCCAGGCCAAGGTAATGGGGGATCAGGTCACTGAGCAGCGCGAAGAAGGTTTTCATCGAACTGCCATTGGCGGCCAGCAGGTTGAACAGGACCAGCAGCCGTTCCAGCAGCAGTGCCGCCATGACAACGCCCAGCGCGATTGAAAACGGCGGCACGACCTGGCGCAGCAGGTAGCGGTCCATGGTGCCTGGAGCAGCCCTCTCCCATATCCGGTGCAGAAACGACGTGCGGTTCATGGGGGCGTGCTTATACCGGGAAAGGTGCGGGAAGATGGAAGCGGTTCAAAAATGGTTTCCTGACTGGTACCGGCCTGCGCATCATCAGGGAAGAAACGTCTTGTAACACCCAGTGCATAACCTGTCTCGCACGCGCTGACCGTAATACGATTCCACCCCGCCGCGCGCAGTGGATCACGCGACCGCGCCGAAGCCGAGGCTATCCCCAGTACCGGCACGGCCCCCCGTGGCCCCGGGAGGGAGGACACGGTAGAGGTATGGATATGCCCGTGCAGTACCATCTCCGCCCCTTCGCGCGCAATACAGGTGGCAAAATTATCCGGATCGGTAAGCGCCTTGCGGGTAATGGCAAGCCCGGGTACCGGCGGGTGATGGATCATGACGATCCGGCACAGCCCCTGGCGGCCGGTTTCGTGCAGCAGCGCGCGTAGCCTTGCCGCCTGCCGCGCGCCCATGGTGCCGGTGGCCCGGAACCAGGGTGTCGGCACCGCCGAACTGACCCCGATCAGGGCGACAGGCCCCACACGGCGCACGAAGGGAAAGGGGAGGCGACCCATCCATGGCTGCCACAACCCGACGGTCCGCTGCCAGTTATCATGCACAAGGGTGTCATGATTGCCGGGTATGACTGTACATGGTGCGGGCATCTGTTCCAGCCAGCGCAGCGCGTTGCGGCATTCCCCCGGCAGGCCCATGTTGGTCAGGTCGCCCGTCAGCGCGATCATGCTGACATGACTGGCGGCAATATCCGCCATGACGCGGGCCAGAACCTCGGGGCGGTGCACGAAACGGCGGTGCCGCCGCCATGACAGGTAGCTGAACATGCGCTTGTTAAGGCGTTCCGCAAGGCGGGGAGGCGTCATTTCCGTAGGGAGATGGGGGTCCGACAGATGTGCAATGGTGATGGGATTCACGCTCGCCTCTTTCCTTGCATCATGCCCGCGCGTATGGACACGGACATCTGTTGTGCCAGACCGCACGGGGGCGGACGCCATCTTTTCGTGCCTTGCAATAGGAGGCAGATGGTTGCTTATGGCCTGTAAGTCAAATTTCAGACAGGGATGGAATCATCAGTGACCGGATGTTTTGCGCTTGTTTATAACCCGCGCAGCCGGCGGAACATGGGCGATACGAGTGGATATGCTCAGGCCGCCCGTGACCTGCTGGGAAACAATTTCATTGATCCGGCTGACCGTTCCCGTCTGGATGCCCACATCGCGGCACTGGCCGCACGTGGCATGGACTGCATTGTCATTGACGGTGGCGATGGCACGGTCAGTGATGTGCTGAGCGCCATACACCGCCATTATGCGCCTGAACGCCTGCCAGCGGTTGCCGTGCTGCCTTCGGGTAATACCAATCTCATTGCAGGGGATGTCGGGTTTGGGCTGCGTGGTACCCCCGCACTGGAGCGGCTGCGGCAGCTTGCGGCAGCCGGCCGGTTGCGGCGCAGCGTGCGCAGGCGGTGCGGGCTGGTGGTGCAGTGGCCAGACAGCGAGAACCGGCTTCCTGTCGTTGGCATGTTTCACGGGGCGGCAGCCTTCACGCGTGGGATCGAGCTGGCCCACCAGCCAGCGATCCTGAACAATTATTCGCATGAGATGGCGGTGATCGTTTCCTTCCTGTCATCCGTGGGCCGGCTGCTGACGCGCCGTTCCCGGCAGGAATGGATGCAGGGCGACCCGATGACGGTTCTGGCAGGGGACAAGACACGGCTGGAAGGGAACTGCTTCCTGTTCCTTTCCACCACGCTCCAGCGTCTGCCCTATCGTATCTGGCCGTTCTGGACAGCACGCGGCGTGCGTGACGCGCCCATCAATTTCCTGCATGTGGGGGGGCATCCCTCCCGTCTGGCGGCGGCGGCGTGGGCGCTGCTGCGCGGGCGGCAGCCAGCCTGGCTGCGGCAGGACCGTGACTATCACAGCGGGTGCGAGACGCGGATTGAAATGGCGCTGCAATCGGACTTCGTTCTGGATGGGGAGGTCTTCTCCCCCGGTGCATCAGGGCGGATCGTGCTCTCCGCCACGGCTCCCATCGACTTCATCCATGCCTGAAGGAGCGATGACCATGTCCCAGCCCGGCCCGACCGACCGTGTTGCCGCAGCAGGCCGGATCGCCCATCTGCTTGCCGATGAACTGGTCCAGCCGGTCGCGCCGTTCGTCACGGCATTCGTCACGCGGCTTGTCGGCCGGGCGCGGCCTCTGGGTGTGATCTTCTACGGTTCGGTCCTGCGCGCGCCAGATCCCGATGGCATCCTGGATTTCTACGTGATTGTCGAACATCTGGAAGACTGGGCATCGGGCCATCTGGCGCGTGAAGCCAACCGGATCCTGCCGCCCAATGTCGAATATCACGAAATTCCGGTGGAAGGCCGTATCATCCATGCCAAGGTTGCGATCCTGTCCATGGCGCAGTTCCGGCGCATGACAGGGCGCGCGACGCTTGATACCACGGTCTGGGCGCGTTTCTGCCAGCCCGTACGGCTGGTATGGGTGCGCGGGCCGGAAGCGGCGGATGCCATTCTGGCCTGTATCATCCGTGCGGTCGCGCAGGCGGGCCGCTGGGCTGCCGCACTGGGGCCGGAATCCGGCACGGCGGATGATTTCTGGCTGGCCCTGTTCGCCCACACCTATGGCGCGGAACTGCGCGTGGAGAACGGACGCAGGCCCAGGACCCTGCTTGACGGGCGTGAACAGCGCTACAGGGACCTGCTGCCCGACATCTGGCTTGCCGATGGCCTGCCCTTCGGTCGCAACGGGGCCGTGCTGTCACCCCGCCTTACGCCCCGCCTGCGGCACACCATGCGCGAAGGCTGGTGGCTGCGCGGGCGGCTGGGGCGCGTGCTGAATGTGAGCAGGCTGGTCAAGGGCGCATTCACGTTTGAAGGGGGCGCGCGCTATATCGCCTGGAAAATACAGCGCCATTCCGGCATTGAACTGCCTTTGGGGCCATTTTCCGAACGACACCCGCTGATCTGCCTGCCGTATCTCCTGTGGAAGCTGCGGCAGGCAGGATTCTTCAGGCGGCGCGGCTGATCCCCATCTCATTCGCGACGGTGGCGAATATTTCCACCGCCCTGTCGACCTGCTCCGGTGTATGCGTTGCCATGACGGAGGTACGCAGCAGGGGATGCTGGTCAGGCGTTGCGGGCGGCAGGCTGAGATTGACATAAACCCCAAGGTCAAGCAGCCGGTTCCAGAATGCCACCGCCATGGGAACTTCATCCAGAATGACGGAGACAACCGGGCTGGCCTGCGGTCCGGTGCGCAGGCCGGCGGCCTGAAGGCCCGCATGCAGTCTGCGTGCGTTGTCCATCAGGCGCACGCGCAGTTCCGGGTGTTTCTCCAGTTCATCCAGCGCCGCCATGGTCGCGGCAATCACTTCCGGCGGCAGGGAGGCGGTGAACATGTAGGGACGCGAACACAGGCGGATCAGGTCCAGCCCCGCATGGTTGGACACACAGTAGCCGCCAACGGTGCCAAGGCTCTTGGAAAAGGTGCCGACCACAAAGTCCACATCATCTTCCACGCCATCGGCTTCCGCCACGCCACGGCCATACTCGCCCATCACGCCCACCGAATGGGCTTCATCGGCCAGCAGCCAGGCCCCGGTCTCGCGCTTGACGGCAGCGAATTCCGCCATGGGCACCACATCGCCCATCATGGAATAGATGCCTTCCACGACCACCAGCTTCGCCCCCGGCGTGCCGTCCAGGCGGCGCAGGCGCTTGTGCAGGTCATCGGCGTCATTATGGCGGAAACGGATGACTTGCGCATGGCCAAGACGGCTGCCATCATAGATGCTGGCATGGCTGTCCGCATCAAGCAGAAGATAGTCATCCTTGCCCGCCAGCGCCGAAATCGTGCCGAGATTGGCCTGGTAGCCAGTGGAAAACACCATGCAGTGCTGACGGCGGAAGAACGCGCACAGCCGTTCCTCCAACTGCCGGTGCAGTCCCTGCGTGCCATTGGCGATGCGCGAACCCGTGGTGCCCACGCCATAGGCCCTGGCTGCCTGCACCGCGGCATCGATTGCCGCCGGGGACTGGCTCAGGCCAAGATAGTTGTTGGTGCCGAACAGCAGCGTCTCGCGCCCTTCGATCACCCCGACCGTGGATGAGACCGGTTTTTCGATCACCACGTTGAAGGGGTTGCGCCCGCCGCCAGCGGTCACGCTTGCCAGAGCGGTGGCCAGGCCTTCGTATTTGGAGAAAATTGACATGATGCGTCAGGATGCCTGCTTGAGGGAGACGATGCAGGCAGCCAGATCATCAATGGTGCGGATATCAGCCAGCCGGTCAAGCGGCACGGAAACGTCGAGCGTATCCTCGATTTCCATGACAAAATTCATGACGGCCAGTGAATCAAAGGCCAGATCTTCCACGATCTTGCTGCTGCCATTGATATCACGGGGAACCTTGGGGTTCGCCAGCAGCGTCTTCACGATCAGCGCGGAGACACTCGCTACCGTTTCACTCATTCCTACATCCTTATGGCATGTCCTGCCTGCCATGGGCAGGGGATCAGCATGAATGGCCTGCCCCCGGTCATCCAATGGACCGGGGCGGGGACTGTACATGTCCCCTGATCGGAAGTCTTATGGGCGAAAAACAGGTTTTTGACCAGTCCTGCTTTGCGCGTGTGGCGCGCGGCCCGATGTTGCCGTGCTGTCAGACAACCGAAACGGATGACGTTTCCAGCGGCTGGAAAGCACCTGAAAGCAGCATGGCCTTGGCCCGCGCCCGCGTCAGTTTGCCCGATGATGTCTGGGGCAGGGTATGGGGGGGGACCAGAATGATGGACACATCCACCCCGTGCTGCCGCCGGAACAGGTTCGCGGCCTCGGTCTTCAGCGTTTCCCGTGCTTCGGGGGAAGAGGCGCGGCACTGAACAAGGGCCACGATCTTTTCGCCTTCGTTCTCATCGACCGAGAATACGGCCACGTCCCGGCTGCGCAGGGTGCTGATTTCCGTTTCGGCGGACCATTCCAGGTCCTGCGGCCAGATATTGCGGCCGTTAATGATGATCAGGTCCTTGGCGCGCCCGGTCACGACAACCTGCCCGTCCAGCATGTAACCCAGATCCCCGGTATTGAGCCAGCCATCCGCATCCACCACGCGAGCGGTTTCCTGCGGGCGGCGGAAATAACCCTGCATCAGGCTTGGCCCCCGCACGAACACGGTGCCGACTTTGCGGTCAGTCAGCACGCGGCCGTTGCTGTCGCGGACTTCAAGCTCGTGGCGGGGCAGCACTTCACCACAGATGACAAACGTGCGCAGTGCGCGTGCGGGGTCGTTGGAGGGAACCGCCTCGCCACGCGTTTCAAGGGTGCGCAGGTCGATCGTATCGGTACGGATGCCCGAGCCAAGCGGCGCGAAGCTTATGGCAAGGGTCGCCTCGGCCATGCCGTAGCTTGCGGTAAAGGCCCGGCTGTCAAAGCCGGCGGAGGCAAAGCGCTGTGCGAAATCTTCGAGGATATGATAGCGGATCATGTCCCCGCCAATACCCGCGACCCGCCAGGACGAGAGATCCAGTTCGATCGATGTGGCGCGCCGGGCACACAGTTCGTAGCCAAAGGACGGGCTGTACGAAATCGTGCCGCGGTTGCGGCTGATCAGGTCCAGCCATACATGGGGGCGCCGTGCGAATTCACGCGTGGGCAGCATGTCCACGCTCAGTTGGCACGTCATGGGGGTCAGGAAGAACCCTACGAGTCCCATGTCATGATAGAGCGGCAGCCAGGAGACGCAGCGGTCTCCCGTCTCGCGTACTTTCAACCCGTTCAGGGCGATGGCATGGGCATTGGCCATGCCGGAGCGCTGCGTGACGGCGATGCCCATCGGGAACCGTGTGCTGCCGGAGGAGAACTGCAGGTAAGACAGGTCATCCGGCCGGACGGTGGGCAGGCTGTCAACGGTAACCGGTGTTTCAAGCAGCCGGGCGGGCGTGCCAGAGAATTTCAGCTCAAGCCCATCCGTGATTTCATCTGTCCAGCCGGCAATGATGTCGGCAATGACCACGGCGGACGCCGCGGCACCCGCGATCATGCCCCGCAACGTTGCGACATAGCCTTCACGCCCGCCAAAGGCCACGGGCAGGGGCAGGGGAGCCGGTACCAGGCCGGCATACTGGCAGCCGAAGAAGATACGGGCGAAATCACCATCACTTTCGGCCACGATCGCCACCCGGTCCCCGGGTTCAAGGCCAAGGGAGAGAAGGCGTCTGCCTGTCTCGATCGCCTGCTCGCGCAATGTGCTGTACGGCAGCGCCTCAAGCAGGACACCCTTGCCCGAGTATATGTTGAAACCGCTCTTGCCCTGGGCGGCATAATCCAGTGCTGCCGGGAACGTCGGAAAATTGCCGTAACGACGGGGCAGACCAGAATCGGAGGGGGTCGGGAGGCTTATCATTTCCGGTAATGTGACTTCCACAGACGTAACTTGAAACGGCGAATGGGCGGTGTTCAACCAATTACCCTCAAAAAGTCAATGATCGATTTCGCGCCTTTGGCTGCCGTATCCTGCGGTGCCGCAAACCCGAAGGTCTCCCATATATACTCTTTTTGTCGATCAAGGAAATTTGCATGCGTCAGGAAAGCACTGTCAAGGGCCATACCCAGGTTGTCCACGCCTTCCATTACTTCGCCCAGCGTCCAGCTCTGGTAATTGGGGTCCCCCTGCCAGTGCGTTCCGTGTGCGTTAAGGAACAGGCAGGGTCTGGGTTTTATAAGGAACTCACTGACCTGGCTGCTGACATCGCCAAGGTAGAGATCAGACCCCAGGGTATAGGTCATATCCACGCTTCTGTCGCTGCCCAGGTCAATGATCATGTGGGGCAGGTTGGTAAAAGATGCCAGCATTTTCATGCCTTTGGCGCGGTTGGTATCAAACAGCCGGTAATGCGGGGCAAAGATCAGGTTGTACTGTGTCTGCCTGGCAAAATACGTCAGGATATCAATCCCGAACCGCGACCATGAGGAAAGGTTCTGGCTGAAATGCGGATTGTAAAGAATGGTCGGTCGGCCGTTTGAGAACAGTGGTGCGTTACTGGCATGTATCCGTCTAACCATGTCGAATTTCGCATATATGCCGGATGTATAACGTCCGTGACGCAAGGCGCCGCTTTGGAGCAGTCGCGCCTCGACCTTATGGCCGGCCATAAGGATATAGTCGAATTTGCAGGCATCCCGTGCAAATCCTATGGCCCTGTCCCCCGCACCATGACGGGTCCAGACAAGCCGCGGATGCCTGACGCCCAGCCTGCGCAGGAAGAGGGATGTACGCTCGGGAACCACGATGGCCTGAAATCTGTTGAAATAATTTCTGTTCAGAAAAAGCAGGGCGATCTTGCTTACAGGGGTGGGGCCATGGCGCTGGATATGGCGACGGAGCCAGTCCGGCATCTTCAGGATATCAAAAACAACACGTGCGTCAGGATAGAATTCCGACAGGCTCCGGATACGGGAATCGCGCTCGGCGGTCAGGCTTGCAATATGAATCGTCAGTTCGGGATAAAGTCGGGCCATTTCCAGCGCGATCGGTAGCGAATGGAATTCCTGATGCGGCTGGGCAAGGTAAGGGAACAGGATATGGGGCACGTAGATAATAAACCTGACATAAAGCCTACAGAAGCGGAGGCCGCGACCGCAGCCTAGCTCGAATGATTTTATGTAATGAACGAATTAAAAG
>NZ_JAIWOT010000001.1:2255000-2397500 GCF_021295335.1 Komagataeibacter sp. FNDCF1
CAGGATATCCGTATTGGTGACGTCGTGCGCAAGACGGAGGACGACATGCGGCTGGTCAATTGCGAACCCGCCCACCCTGAAGCCGCTGGCTGTATCCTGTCGGACATGTGCAAGCTGCGGGGCACGCTGTCCATTGCGCTCAATGCCTTCATGAAGGTCCTGGACGATACGACACTGGCCGACCTGCTGCCGGACAATGACCGTCCCCTGCTGCTGGCACGTCTGTCCGGCCTGGCATCGGGCGAGGCTTCCGTACACCGGGTCTGAACCCGGCGGAGCCGCCCGCACCTTTTCCCGATCTTGCATGCAGAGCGACGGCGCAGGACAGGCGCATGGCCGCGCCCGTGACCGCAGGCGTGCTATAGTCCGGCGTTATCTCCCGCCTCGTCCGCCCGTGCCTCACGCAGGGCCTGCAGGGTCAGCCGCTGTTCATTGCGCCGCAGGAAAATGGCGGTGATGATCAGCCCCGCCGCTACGGCAAGCCCCAGCCCGATACTGGCCGGTCCCGAAACCTCCGTCACCTTGCGGCCCAGATAGTAGGCACCCGTGGCATAGCCACCGGCCCAGCACAGTCCACCCAGCGCGTTGAATATCATGAAGCGCGGCCACGGCATGTGGTTTGCCCCCGCCAGCAGGGCGACAAAGACCCGCAGCAGGGCAATGAAACGGCCAAAGAATACGATGCCACTTCCATGATGGCGGAACAGGTAGCGCCCCAGCACCAGGCGGTCCGGGGTCAGTTTGATGCGTGCACCATATTTCTGCAGTAGCGGCAGGCCGACCCGGCGACCGATCATGTAGCCGATATTATCCCCCACCACGGCCCCCGCCACGGCGGCAAGGGCCACCCACTGGATTTCCAGCCGATGGGTGGCGGCACAGTAGATGGAGGCTGAAATGATCAGGGTTTCAGCCGGGAGCGGCAGTCCCATGCTTTCCAGCATGACGATAAAGGTAATCACCCCGTATCCATAATGCTGGAACAGATATTCGAAATGATGCAGCAGCGTTCAATCCTCCGTGGCGGGCCGGCAGGCGGCGCTGCCGCTCCGACCCATCGGCAGGTACGGCACGGATGGGCAGGAATACCCTGCATGGCAACCATACCTGCAACCCGGCTGGCACAATGGGTTAAACGCGCCAGCAGCAAAACCGGCTTTAACGAATATCTGCCACCCATTTTTCTGTAAGACCGCACAGCCGCGCACGGAACCATCGTGGCAGGCACATCTTCCGCCTGTCATGCCCCGCCCCCGGCACAGGAACATGATGGATATGCTGACACGTACACGATCGGGGGCACCCCTGGCTCATCCATGGCTTGCCCGCATGCGGGCAAGCCATGCGGGGCTGGGCCTGAACTGCATCGCGCACCGGCTGCTGGCATACCGTTTGCACGTCCGCGCCCTGAAGGTGGCAAAAAGTGAATCCAGGCACGGGAATGTCGACAGCGGGCCTGTATTTCAAAATACAGGCCTGACAGAACATAATAAAAGTCTGCGGATGCCGCCTTTTTTCAAAAAGATGGCGTTTGCTGAAGCTTTCTGAAAAAAGGTTCCGTCAGAACCATCTTCATGCATGGCGGGACATCCCGTCCACACAGTACCCTGCTGCGGGCCACGCAGTCACATGGCAAACGCTACCTTCAGGCCTGCTGGCGGCCACGGCCGGTTATCGGTGCTGGAGCAATTCTATTGAACTCTGGCTCAGTGAAATTGCTCTAACTCATTGTTTATCGAGCATCTTCACCAGTTTGAATGTGCCCATTCAAACTGGATCTGCTCTAGCGGTGCACCCATTCACGCCGTTCGGGCGCGCGCTGCTCCCAGCCACGTCGCTCCAGTTCCGGCGTCACGGCCGGTTGGGCCGGATAGCCGACACACAGATAGGCAACCAGTTCCAGCGCCGGGTCCACATCAAGAACTGCCTTTATCCGTTCGGGATTGAGGATGGAAACCCACCCCACCCCCACACCCGCCGCCGTGGCCGCAAGCCAGAACGTGTGGATGGCCATGACCGTGGACCATGTCGTCGTCTGCGGCATCGTGGCCCGCCCCAGCCCCCGCCCCTGTGCGGGGTCGGGGTGGGAAAGCACGGCGACATGGTGCGGGGCGTCATCCAGTCCCGCAAGCTTCAGGCGGGCATAACGCCCGGCATCCGTGCCCGCGCGCGCGGACAGGGCCGCGGCGTTGCACTGGCTGAAATCGTCGCGCACCGCCTGCCGGCGCGCACTGTCATCCACGCGCACAAAGCGCCATGGCTCGCTCAGGCCAACCGAAGGCGCAAGGCAGGCCGTGGCCAGCAGTTCGGCCAGCACGGATTCGGGCACGGGGTCGCGGCGGAAGTGCCGCACGTCACGCCGCCACATGAACAGTTCATGCAACTGGTCGCAAAAGGCGGGGGGGAATACAGGCATGGAAGTCATGCCCCTGTTTGGTTCATCAGGGGCCGTCTGTCACGTCCTGCGTGGCCGACTGGCCATAAGGGGAGGAATGGGCGGGCGCCATGCCATTTTCCTCGGCCCCCGCGGGGGTGGCATAGGCGGGGTCTTCACTGAATTTGGAGGCGACTTCCCTGATCTCGTCAAAACTGGCCTTGTACCAGTCCACCTGGGTCATGGTATGGCGGTTGACGACAAAGCTCAGGAATGCCGGTTCGGAATAACCATAATAAAGCGTGTCATCCGCCCCGCCTTTCAACTGGAACATGAAGTGGCAGTCGGAGGCATCGGAATAGCGCAGGAAGGTATGGTAGATGATGGTCGGCACGATTTCATGCATGGCCTGGCCGATATAATAGGCAGGCCGCTTGTTCATGATGGCGGGCGTGACGTTATCAAGTATGCCTTCGTTTTCCAGGGCCGTGGCGCTGTCAACAAAACGGGACTGGTTGATCCAGACCGTCACCCTGCATTTGCGGACATGGTAGGCGCTGGTGACCGTAATGCCGAATTTCTCGTAATCGGGCAGCTTGTTGAAAGCTGTGGTAGCGGCAGGGGCCATGCCGGCCCGCGTCAGGACCAGCACCCCCACCATACCCATGACACCCCATGAGATGTGTCCGCGCATAGCCTTCCATCCTCCTGTCCGGTCCGTAATGGCCCGGTACCTTACGGCGATGATGGCTGTCGTTCCATATGAATATGGCGGCGCACCGGAATGCGCCGCCATGCAGGACAGGGACCGGGTAGTCACGCCACCACCCGTGCCCCAGCCTTCAGCCCCGGTCCCAGCCGCGTAGCGCAAGCAGGGAGGGCGCGTTTTCAATACCGGCATGACAGCCGGAGGGCACGGCCACGCTGGGCAGCGTGGCCAGCAGCAGCATCCCCTGCCTGCGGTACGCCGCCCCCACCCAGCCCATGAAGCGCTGGCTGAAACCACGTGCGGCGAGAAGATTGCAGGACAGGGAAGATCCCATGGAGGGGACAGGAGAAAAACGACGCATCGAGGCGTTTCCCGTGAGCCTAGCGGGCGAGACTGCCGCATGCTGCTCCTGCGCGCACGCTACGCCGCAACCGGTTGGTTGCACATACTGTATTTTCGCAGATTTCCGGGGTGATCCATGCTTTTTTCGCAAGGCTTATTCCGGCAGGTGTTGCATGGAAAATACACCTGCCGGCGTCCCGATCCGGTCAGATGCAGCCAACCTGCCAGCCCGCGCGCCACTGCTGTCCCGGCTGGAGATGGAACACGGCGGGACGGGTGGAAAATTCACCCCTGAACCCGACCGGGCTGGCCATGCCATGCCAGGGTTCGATGCACAGGAAATCAGCCCCCGGCTTCATCCATATGCCCAGTTGCGGAAAGCCGTCCCATGTCAGCCGCAGGCCGGGACCATCGGGAATGCGGTATGTCAGTCCCCGGCTGGCAATCTGGTCGAGAATCAGCGCATCGGGTGCGAACAGCGATTCGTCCAGATGCAGCACGCGACCCTGCACCGGTGTGGGAAACAGCTCGGGCAGCAGCAGCCCGCCATCCAGCCTGCGAACGGGTGCCGGTTCGGGCTGGTCGAATTCGATGACATGACGCGCCTTGTCCACATCGGGCGCCAGCGGCCATACGAAGGCCGGATGCGCGCCCAGCGATGCGGGCAGGATGCGCGTGTCATCGGGATTGGTAACGCAATACCGTACGGACAGCATGCCCGCATCGATACGGTATTCGATCACCAGGCTGAAGGCGAAGGGGTAGAGCGCGCGTGTATCGGGCGTATCGACCAGTTCCAGACGGCAGCCGGTCTCGTCACGTTCCAGCCAGCGGAACGTGCAGTCCCGTGCAAAGCCGTGCTGCGTCATGTGGTAGGCCTGGCCATCGATCCATGCCGTATCATCCACCAGCCGCCCCACAATGGGAAACAGCACTGGGGAATGCCGCCGCCATGGATCCTGCCCGCTCCACAGCAGGTCGCGACCATCCGCGCGCAGGGCACGGAGTTCCGCCCCGTGGGCCCGCACACTGGCCGCAAGGCGGCCATCACCGAATGTATGGGTATCGTCCGTCATGTCCGCTGGCTTCCTTCTTTTATCAAAGAAGATGCCACCATGCACGATCAGGGCGCTCCATACTATTGGTGTGGCGCGGCTGCATTCCCTGCGGCGTCGCCCTTTGCCTGTACGACCGCCTTGGCGTCCGGCGTCAGGCGCAGGGTCAGCCGTTCCACCGAGAAGGCCAGACGTGCGCCACTGCTGCTGGACGTGAACTTGATATGGATGCCGTTATTGTTTTCCATGACGGCCCCGCCCCGGCCCGCACCGACCGTCGCTTCGCCCTGCACGGACCAGTACGTCCCTTCCACATCCTGAATGCGGTAGAGATTATAGACGGTACCGGTGGCATGCGTGGTGGAAAAACCGATGGCGGCCCCGGAGCCACCACGGATGCGGAAAGGATAATCGTGCCCTTCAAACGTCAGCACGCCCTTCCCCCATGACATCCCCGCCCCCAGGTCCGCCGCGGACAGTTTGAAGGTAATCGTGCCCGTATGCTCACCCAGTGCATCCGCCGCCGCACGGGCATGGGGGGCAAAACCGATACCGGACAGAGACACAATAGCCGCCACAACGGCCAGAGATGCTAGTCGCAAAAGCAGACTCCATGACTTCCGGCGAATGATGTCGCCCCTGAGACTTTCACATGGCCGACATGTTTCCATGTCACGGCCCAACAGTGCCGCACAAGCCGCCGCCATGCAAATTATATCATGGATAACAGGCGTGGACCGGGTGATTCAGTGCCGGGCTGCGGGGGTGATGGGTTCCAGCTGGGCACGGGCTTCGCCATTGGGTTCGTCCGCCGTGTGCAGATTGACATAGATCTGCCCGTTCTGCAGGGCCTGCGCCTGCTCGGATGACAGGACAAGCGCGCCATGCTGACCGGATTTGTAGGGGCTGGGAATGGGTACGAGTACGCCCGCTTCCTCGCCAGCCGGGGCGGGTCCATGGAAATGCGCCGCCGTGACCGGGCCACTCAGCCCGCTCCAGATCATGGTGTACCTGACCAGGTTCGTCTGCGTATTCAGCGCGGCTTCGACCTTGCCCTCGGGGCGGGATTTGGTGTCGTGTTCCCCCGCGAAATGCCCTTCGAAGCGCAGCACTGCCGCCACGGCGGGAGAAGCCGCGACGATGCCACTCACGGCAAGGGCAGCCAGGGTCGGAAAACGGATCATGTCGGCCTCCAGCGCGGGACCATGCCCGCATGCGTCTGTCAGTGCCTTCGGGGCAGTATGCAAATCATAAGGGGATTTCTGGCGAAGCGTCTTTCAAAAACGTCGGGACACA
Organism: Komagataeibacter sp. FNDCF1; assembly: GCF_021295335.1. Taxonomy (NCBI): domain Bacteria; kingdom Pseudomonadati; phylum Pseudomonadota; class Alphaproteobacteria; order Acetobacterales; family Acetobacteraceae; genus Komagataeibacter; species Komagataeibacter sp. FNDCF1. Next base: position 2,260,777 of record NZ_JAIWOT010000001.1, read on the forward strand.
CCACTTTCGTGCAATAAGGATGGCATCCCAATACGTTCATCTTCATATGTCCAGCGGGCGTGGCCGCTCCAGCCAGCGCATGTCGGGACTGAGCCAGACGGAAACACGCCGGTAACACCCGCCATGGCGGGGCCACAGCATACCGGCCAGCCGATACATCCTTAACCATTCATGGGTCATGGTACATTTCCGCCTGCACAGTGCACGCCCCTTACCAGGGGTGTGCATCCGATATGAAACGCCCGGCATCCGTAATCATGCCAATGGCGAAATAACATACGGCAACACCAAGCAGCATGAGCAGGCAGGACAGGATCGTGCGCATTCATGCCATGTGCCATTGCCGCATCCCCGCCGCAAGGGGGCGGCCTACCCTACCCCTGTCCCGCCGGAAGCCGCGTAGACCTGCCCGGTGACATAACTGGCTTCCGATGATGCCAGCAGGACATAGACCGGCGCCAGTTCGACAGGCTGGCCCGCACGGCCCATGGGGGTCTCGCCACCGAAATTGTGGATGTTCTCCTCCGTCTGGCCGCCGCTGATCTGCAGCGCCGTCCAGAACGGACCGGGGGCCACGGCGTTCACGCGGATGCCACGGGCGACCATCTGCTTGGCCAGAGACTTGACGAAGGCGACAATGGCGCCCTTGGTCGCGGAATAATCCAGCAGGATCTCGGACGGGCTGAACGCGTTGACCGAGGCCGTGGCAATGATCGCGCCCCCGCGCGGCATGAGCGGAATGGCGGCCTTGCACAGGTAGAACAGGGCATAGATGTTGGTGCGGAAGGTCTCGTCAAACTGTTCATCGGTAATATCGAGCACCGTTGCCTGATGATGCTGGCGGCCCGCATTGCTGACCAGTATGTCAAGGCCACCCAGTTCCTGATGGGCGCGCTGGACAAGGGTGGCGCAGTATGCCCGGTTCCGCAGGTCACCCGGCAGGGCAACCGCCTTGCGGCCCGCGGCCCGGATCAGGGCGACCACCTCACGCGCGTCGGGTTCTTCCTGTGGCAGGTAGGCAATGGCCACATCCGCCCCCTCCCGTGCATAGGCGATGGCGGCGGCCCGCCCGATGCCGGAATCCCCTCCCGTGATCAGCGCCTTGCGACCGTTCAGGCGCCCGGAACCACGATAGCTGGTTTCCCCATGGTCGGGGCGCGGCGTCATCTTGCCCGCAAGACCAGGCCATGGCTGGGACTGCTGGGGAAATGGAGGACGGGGATAGGCGTTTTCCGGGTCAACCAGCGCAGGGGGCGGGGGCGCCATTTCCGCCGCCTGTGCCCTGCCTGCCGCCGCGGCGCCGACAAGTCCCGCGGCAACGCCGGCCAGGACGGTGCGACGGGATGATGGGGGGCTGCTGTCATCTGGCATGGTGGGGCTTCCTGTCATGGCTGGTCATGTCCACATTTACACAGCAGAACAGCCTGCATGCCCCACGGTTGCATGATACCCGCCTTTCACAGCCCCCATACAGGCATCCAGCCCTCAGGGAAGGGCTGCGATACCGGTTATCTCGACCTTCCAGCGCGGATCGGCCAGACGGGCCTCGACCGTGGCGCGGGCTGGCTTGGCCGCCGGATCCAGCCAGGCGTCCCATGCGCGGTTCATCGCGGCGATATCATTGATGTCACTCAGGAAAACCTGGACCGACAGCAGGCGTGCGCTGCTGGTACCCGCTTCGGCCAGAACGGCATCGATCTGGCGCAGGATGTCCGCGGTCTGGCCTTCGGCATCCAGGTCAGGGTCATCGGCCACCTGACCTGCAAGGTAGACAATACCGTTATGCACAACGGCACCAGTCAGCCGTTCCTCGGGTTGCAGGCGTCTGATCGTCATGGGCTGTTCCTTATGGTGGGTGTGTCCTCCCGGGCCGGCAGCGGACCGGGCGGCACATGGAAACGGTGCGTGATATCGAAAAAACGGGCATGGGCCGTCAGTTCACGCACCAGTATTTCCAGATAGGCCACGCACCATCCCAGGTCGAGGCGCATCGACAGGTTACCTTCGCGCATCACCTGTTCACGCACCAGTACCAGCGCCCCGGCGGCCACGCGGGCGGGACTTGCGGATGGCGCACCCCGCCATGTGGCAAAGGCGGCCAGCGTGTTTTCCATGGCCTGATGGATGGCGGGCGGCAGGCTGCGCCGCGCGATCATGCGGCGCAGGCGGATCAGGTTCAGCCCGACGGTCATGGTCGAGAGCACGCCATCCAGATAGGCATTGGTCTGGGCATCGGACATGGTGGATGCATGACGGACCAGCCGTGCAAAGCGGGCCGTAAGCGCCGTGACCCACGCCCCCGTGTCCGGTATGGCGCGTACGCGCGCGATGCGGCCCAGATCGCTCACCATCTGGCGGCGCATGCGCCAGCGTTCCGCATCCGGGTCAAAGGGCAGCACAAGGCGGAATACCAGCACGCTGCACCATATGCCCAGCACGACCGCACTGTTGGTATTGAAAAAGGTCAGTTCATCCAGCCGGGACTGATTGCCCGGATAGACCATGAACGGCAGGAAATTGTTGTAGGGCGCGGCCGTGCCCACGGTGCGCCCGTCGCGCAGCGCAAGCCCCCCCACAAGCATGGGCACGAACAGCGAGAGCACCAGCGTTTCCCACACCGCCTGTTCGGGCAGCACCACAAAGGTCAGGAACGCCGCCACCACGACCGCCCACACCGCCCCGCGCAGGAAGCCCAGACTGTCGTGCACCGGATTTTCATTGGCGGCAAAGCGGCTGCACGTCACCACCACGAACATCGCGAACGTGGCCCCGTCAGGCCAGCCGGTACATTCCCACACCAGCCCGCCCGCCAGCACCGCGCCAGCGGAGCGCACGCCATTGTGCCACGCATCCGTGCGGTCCCGCCATGGCGGGGTGGAAAAACGGAAATGGTCATGCGCCGGAGGGGCCTGGGTTGCGGCCAGATGCGCCAGCGCCCCGTCCAGCCGTGCAAGCAGCACCCCGAGGGAAGCATTGAGAATATATCCGTCAAGATGCTGCCGTGCCATGTCCCCGTCCGGCGGCACGGGCGCGGATGCGGCAATGATGTCATTGACCAGGCGCTGGCGGCATTCGGCCCCCGTGGCGCGTATGCGCGCGCGCAGGGCGGGAATACGCGCCACGGGGTCGGGTGCGTTCATGTCCGCCTGCATGCGGCCGGCCAGCACCCGCGCCATGGCCAGCGGGGCCATGAAGGCCGGGGGCAGCGGACCGGCTTCATGCATGCGCGCGACCAGTCCCATCCCGCGTGACATTACCACCGCGACCGTGGCAAGCGCCGCGCGCGCATGGTCGCCCGCATGGGTGCGATGCCGCATTTCCACTTCGCTGAACTCGATCTGGTCGGATATGGAAAATACCGAACCCAGCAACGTGCGTGAACGCAGGAAACCCACGTCCTGCCCTGCCAGCATGCCGTCAAGCGCCTGCCCGGCCTGGCCGATGGCGCGGGCCACCCTGAGCCCGATCTCGCGCCGGGCCACATCGGCCAGCCGTGGGGCGAAAATCGACGCCAGCACGCTTTCGCACACGATGCCCAGAAAGATGTAGGTCGAACGCGACAGGGCAATCGCAAACACATCCTGCGGTGTATTGGCCGCGTTCAGGGCAATCAGGCCGCTGGTAAAGGCCATGAGCACCAGCGCATAGGAATGGAAGTTGCGCAGGAAGGTCGCAAGCCCGCAGCATACCCCCACCCAGGCCGCCAGCACGGGAAACAGCAGCCACGATGCCTGTGGCAGCGCCGCAATCAGGGCAACGCCCGCCACCGCACCGCCAAAGGTGCCCAGCAGCCGCCACCGTGCCTTGGACAGGCTCTGCCCGCGTGAGTTCTGGGCCACGATCCATGTGGTCATGGCTGCCCACTGGGGGTCGTCCATTTCCATCCACAGGGCAATGACCAGGGCCAGCAGGGCCGCGACGGTCGTACGCAGCGCAAAGCCGAAGTCGGCCACGCGCGGGGCGTAAAGCCAGCGGAACCGCGCCCGTAACCCGCCCATCACGCCCCGGGTCCGGCCGGATGGGCACGGGGGGTGTGGCATACAGTATCACATGATCTTGCCATCGGTTCCGAATGGCAAGGATGGCGTTATAAATCCATATGTTATAACATAAATAGTTTTTCATGAGCCAACTGGCGGTTATCGCCACCGGCAGGGCTGGCAGGCTGTTCCCGAAGCCCGGTTCCGGCACATAAAAAGTTCCGGGTACCGCCTTTTTCCAAAAAGGCGGCATGCTCCGAAGCTTTTTGAAAAAGCCCGCCCTTAACGGTGGCGGAACATCTCATACAGGGCGACCGCCGCCGCATTGGATACGTTCAGGCTTTCCATCCGGCTGTCCATGGCCAGGCCCGCAATCTCATCACAATGCTCACGTGTGAGCCGCCGCAGCCCGGCCCCTTCCGCCCCAAGCACCAGGGCCACGCGGCGCTGGTGGAAGGACGCACCATCCAGCACCCCGCCCCCTGCATCCAGCCCTACGACCCACAGGCCACGGGATTTGAGCGCGTCCAGCACGCGGGACAGGTTGACGACGCGGATCAGCGGCACGATTTCCAGCGCGCCGGAAGCCGCACGGGCCAGCGTGCCGGTTTCCTCGGGGGCATTGCGGTCCTGCATCACGACCGCCACGGCCCCGAAGGCTGCCGCCGAACGCAGGATGGCACCGATATTGCGCGGGTCCGTGACCTGATCCAGCACAAGTACCGGCCCGGGCTGCTCCAGCACCGTATCCAGGTCTGGCGGGGTCAGCACGTCCACCAGCAGCGCCATGCCCTGATGCACCGCATCGGGGCCGCACAGCGTATCGAGCGCGCCGCGTTCGGTACGGACGGGCTGGATGGGAAAACCGCCTTCCAGCCGGGCGGCAAGCGTTTCCTGTGCCTCAGCCGTGACAAGAAGCTGGCGCAGTTTGCGTGCCGGGTTTTCAAGCGCGGCCTGCACCGCATGCTGGCCGTACAGCCAGCACGTGCCACGCGGGGCGGAGGCAGCCCCGCGCCCCCCCCGACCACCCCGGTCGGATGCGGAACGCGGAGAGGAAGCGGACGGGCCTGCGGGCGGGCCTGCGGGCGGGCCTGCGGGCGGGCCGCCACGGCGGCGGGAAGGACGCATGTTCATGATCGTTCTTTAAGCCCAAGCACGGCCTGCGTCATTCCCCCAAACGCCGGTTGGATGAAGTTTTTCGCGCAAGGTTATTGACACCCCTCCCCATACCCCTTAATTACCGCGCCAACCCGGAGGGATGCCCGAGTGGCTAAAGGGGGCGGACTGTAAATCCGCTGGTGTACGCCTACGTTGGTTCGAATCCAACTCCCTCCACCAACTCCCTTTCCCAGACAATCGCATCCTGTATCAGAACGCTGGTTCCCCGGCGTTTTTTGTGTTTCCGCTGTTCCTATTGTTCAATATTTGCATCAGGCAGCACCAGCAAACAGCGGGTATGCAACGGGTAAGAAATCCTTAGGGAGCGGGTAAGCCGGTACCACCGGCGGCTTCCGGCCCCGCGGGCAGGCCAGTGCCCATGCATCCCTGCCAGCACGGCCGGTTGACAGAATATCTTTCCATATAACAGTCCGTCGTGTGCCTGTGTCCGTCAGGATGCGGGCGGCATGCCGCATCGCATCGGGGAAGAAATCATGTCCCCCTGCGTCCAGCCCCGCTCTCCACACCTTACGGTCCCGTCTGGCTGATATCCGGGTTACCGGAAACCGGCCCGCTATTGGTCAGCCCGGAAACAGATACTGAAAATGTTGAGCATGGCGCCGCAGGTTTCAAGATCGTGTGAGACAGTATCCATTTTATTAATATTATGGAAACGTACCGGAATATCAGACGCTCTACCCGATAAATGACAGCTGATCGGAAAGATGCAAGATGCCACGGTTCTCCCTACCACTGGCCTGCGGGTTCGTGCTTGCGCTGGCCAGCACGACGGCCCATGCCCAGCAGGTTGCCTCCGGCCATCGGGATATCCTGCTCCAGGCCACCCATTCATGGAACGGAATGGCCTATGACAGATATCCCGCCACCACGCCGGAATTGACCATGATCCGGCTGACCATTCCCGCCCATACCGCCCTGCCATGGCATACCCATCCGGTACCAAACGCGGGCTATGTGCTGGAAGGGCAGTTGACAATTCATGATCAGGCCAGTGGCAGGACGGAAACCTTCCATCAGGGTGAAGCGTTCGCGGAATCGGTCAATGACATCCACCGTGGTGAATCGGGGGATACCCGTACCGTGGTGCTGCTGACCTATGCCGCCACACCGGGCACCCCCACTTCCGTCCCGGCCAAGGGTGAAAAGCCTGAATACTGATCCCGCCGCATTATCATCAGATAAATCCGTATTGGCATGGGTTGCAGCCGCCACCAGTCAAAAAGGCGTTATGACATGTAAAACGAAATGGGTCGGCAGCCACAAAGCTGCCGCATTATTGTTAATGATTTATTGACAGTTCCTGTCATCTTGCATCCCCTGCCATTCCCGTTCATGTGCTTCGGCCTGTTTTGTCCGGGCCTGCCAGTATATTGTGAAAGATACGACCATGTCGGACATCACACGGATTTCTTCCTCCCTGCTGGAGAAACTGCCGCTGGCCGTCATGCTGGCCGATGTCTCGGGCAGGATTGTCTACAGCAACAGCAGCGCCACGCGCATGACCGGCTACGATCCCGCCGATCGGGACGGGACATGGCTTGGCCGCCTGTTTCCCGAACAGATGCAGCCAACGGATACCCCGGCCGCATGGACCGCTCCGGTAACCCCGGTGGGACCGGACTGCGACACGCCGCAGGGACGCTGCGCCACCCTGCGCCGCAGGGACGGGCTGGGCGTGCCCGTACGCCTGTGGCGCGAGGGGCTGGAATGGGAAGGCACGCTATATGAGCTGATCGCACTTCATGACCGAACGGCGGAAGAACAGGCACGCGAGGATGCGGCCATAAGCGCCCTGATCATGCATGCGACCGACCGGGGCATTCTGGTGCTCGACCCGCAATACCGCATCACCCATGCCAACAGGGCCATCACCAGCCTGCTGGGCATCGGGCCGGATGCCCTGCACAACGCACCCTTCGGCACGCTCCTGTCCGGTGCGGAGCGCGATATCGAAACCCTGCGCCAGTTCCGCCAGCATCTCTCCCGCCGCACGGGTTTCGAACTGGATGTACAGACCCGTGGCCCGCAGGGCATGGATTTGTGGCTACGCTGTGCGGTAACCCCGCATTACGCGGCGGATGGCAAACTGGCGGATATCATTGTCGTCCTGCATGACATTACCCATGACCGCCAACTCCGTAACCTGCAGCGCGATGTGGTGGAAGCGCTGACGGATCAGTTTTCCCTGCGCGAAATGCTGGATTTCATGTGTCGCCGTATCGAACTGATCGCACCCGACTGCATGGCGGTGGTCATGTTGAGCACGGGCGCCATCCTGCATGCCGGCGGCCATGGCGGCATTCCCATGCCTGTACTGCAGGCGTTCGAGGGCCTGGAAGCCAGCACGGCGGGCGGCGCATGCGGCACCGCCATCGCCACGGCGGAAGAAGTGGTCATACCCGATTTCGGGCAGGAAACACGCTGGCCCGCATTGCGTGCGGTCGCATGCCAGCACGGGCTGGCAGCGGAATGGGCGGTGCCCATCATCCTGCGCAATGGCGAGGTGGCGGGCAGCTTCTCACTCTATTTCCGCAAGCCCGGCCAGCCGGACAGGTGGCACCGGCGCATTGTCAATGCCTGCGTGCATCTGGCCATGCTGGCCGTGGAGCAGCAGCGCAGCCGTGAATCCATTATCCGCCTGTCCTATTCCGACCGGCTGACCAGCCTGCCCAACCGCGCATGGCTCAACCGGCGCATGCTTGAACTGGCCGCACGCCCCCCCGCCGTACCGCTGAGTGTCATGATCATCGACCTCGACCGGTTCCGCAAGATCGTGCAGGCCTTGGGGCAGGGCCGTGCTGACCAGCTTCTGCTGGAATTCGCCAGCCGCCTGCGCCACGGCATTGTGGGGCGCGATGTCCTGATCCGTACCGAAGGCGACGAATTTGTCGTACTGACCGAAGAAAGCAGCGGCGACATCACCCTGCTGGCCGAACGGATCATCCACAACCTGGAAGAACCCTTCAGTGTTGACGGCATCCCGGTCAGCATGTCCGGCAGCATCGGCATCAGCACCCATGAAGATGGCCAGGACATGGAGGAACTGCTGCGCCAGGCCTACACCGCCCTGGCACAGGCCAAGAAGGCGGGGCGGTGCTGCTACCGCTTCTTCCACCCCTCCATGAACCGGCAGGCGGATGACCATGTCATCCTTGCTTCCGCATTGCGTGAAGCCATTGCCGATAACAGGCTGACCCTTGTCTACCAGCCGCAGGTCGACCTGCGCACGGGGGAACTGCACGGGGTGGAAGCCCTCTCGCGCTGGACCGACCCGGTACTGGGCATGGTCTCGCCCGGGCGCTTCATTCCAGTGGCGGAAGAAACCGGCCAGATCCGTGAACTGGGCATATGGTCGCTGCGCGTTGCATGCGAACAGATGGCAGACTGGATCGCACGCGGCATTACGGTACCGACGATATCGGTCAACCTCTCCGCCATCCAGTTCCAGGATCCCGAACTGGTCAGCCAGCTTGCCACCATCCTGCACCAGACCGGCGTACCGCCGGAGCGGCTGATCGTGGAACTGACCGAAACGGCGATGATCGAGAACTTCGACCAGACCGTGACAACCGCCACCGCCATCCGCAATCTTGGCATCGGGCTGTCCATGGATGATTTCGGCACCGGCTATTCCAGCCTGTCCAATCTTGCCAGCCTGCCCATAAGCGAGGTCAAGATCGACCGCAGCTTCATGAATGGTTTCGGCAGTACCGGCAATGTGCGGCAGGTAGTGACCGCCATCATCCGCATCGGCCACACGCTGGGCATGACCGTGATTGCCGAAGGGGTGGAGGAAGCCGAACAGTGCAGCCAGTTGCGCGAGATCGGCTGTGACGTGATCCAGGGTTACTATTTCGGTCGCCCCATGGACACGTCATCACTTGACAGGTGGATCAGCGCGCGCAGGGCCGCACCCGCTGAGGTTGCCTGAGGGGCAGCCCCCGCCGGCATTACTGCTGGCGGAAGCGGTATATCCGGAATGAAAAAAGCACCAGCAGGGACAGATAGAGCGCCGAGCCGATACCGACATTCAGGTTAACCGCATGCGCCATGGCGTCGCGCACGCCATCACCCGGCCGGATCAGGCGCGCGGTTTCGGCAATCAGGGTAGGCGCCAGCGCGCCCGGCAGGCTCAGGCACAGAAACTGCAGCGCGAACATGCGTCCCATGAAGCGACCGGGCGTAATAGCCGCGATGGCGACGTAGTAAGAGGCATTGATGGTGCCCTGCAGCGTGAACATCATGCCGATCAGCGTAAAAATGGCGGCATGCGTACTGACATGCAGGATCAGCGTCTGCACGAAAGCCATCAGCGCACTGGCAACAAGGGTAATGCGGATGGCCGCGTCCGGGCCGGCGCGCCGGGTAATCATATCCACCAGCGCACCACCGCCCAACGTGCCGACCAGGCTCATCGCAATGCCCAGCGTGCCGATCATGTGCCCGATTTCCGCTTCCGGGATGGTCCAGCTTTCCGTCAGGACCGATGGCGTCCACAAAAATCCGGCATTCGGGACCGACCATACGACGCTATAGGCCAGCGATGGCCAGTACAGCCACCAGTACTGCCGCAGGAACGTAAAGGTCTCCGCGATACTGGCCGGTGTGGCGTCGGGCGTGCCGGGCGGGTTTTCAGGTGGTTGCGCGCGGGGTGGTTCGTCAATCAGCAGGATCAGGGCCGTCAGTGGCAGGGTGCACAGTCCCGGCAGCGCCAGAACGATCTGCCATGGCCGGAAATGGCCGATAATGGGCCAGCCGGCAAAAAAACCGTGGTCCGCCGCATGGATCAGGCTGCCGCTGAGATAGAAGCTGATACCGCTGCCCAGCGAAAAGAAACCCCAGTACAGGCTGAAGGGGATGCCACGCCGTTCAGGCGGGAACACGTCACGCAGGATGGACTGGGAAGCGGGCTTGAGCACGCCATCAGCCACGGCCCCGCCAGCGCGCGCGGCAAAAAGCGGCCAGAAGCTGCGCGCCAGCCCGCTGGTAAGCGACATGGCCGCCCATATGCACCCCGTGCCGAACAGGAGCCGCCTGCGGCTGAACATGTCAACAAGGATACCCGCGGGCACGAGCACAAGGGTGGATACCGCCATGCTGGCAAAACCAAGCAGGAAGCTTGCTTCCACATGTGAAAGGGCAAGATCCCGCCGGATACGGTCCACCACAAGGGTAAGACCACCCTGATCCACCGAATCCATTAACGAAAACAGGCAGAGCACACACAGAATGGTAACAGGATGGGCGGCCAGCCGCCGGCGCAGGGAGGCGCGCGGCGGCACGGCCTGCCGCACGGGGGTATCAACGGGGGGAACATCCACCCTTCCCATCAGCGGGCCGACGCCACAACGGTCTGCCCGCCCCGTACGGGATCATGATGCACACCCAGTGGCAATGCGGTCGTGACGCAGATTCCGCCAATCAGCACCAGCACGGCCACAAGTTCGGCAAGGCACAGCACCGTACGGCGGAAAAACGGCGGAGCGACCGGGGGCCGGGGCTGCCGCATGGCCCTAGGCCCCCTGTCGGGACAGGATACGGTATTTCGAGTTGACTTCATCGCGGTCCACATAGACCCCCTGCAGGTGCCGTGGGCCGCTCTGCGGGTCGAATTCGCGGCGCGCATGCATGACGCGACGATTGTCGAAAACCCACATGTCCCCCGGTGAAAGCCTGCGCTCGATCCTGAAGCGGGGCTCCCGTGTCATGGCCTGGAACTGGCGCAGGGCCGCATAGATCGCGGGCATGCGCGCGGTTGGCGCATCGATCGGTCCGCGCAGGAAATTGGCGAAACGGATTTCACTGACTTCGCCCATCGCATCCAGCGCGACAGGTGGCGCGGACCAGCGGTAATCCGTATGGGCGTCCCGGTTCCAGAACGTCATCCGGGTCTGTGTCAGGGTGGCGAAATGTTCGGGATGTTCATGCCGCAGCGCCTGGGCAATGGCAAAGCCATCGACAAAGATGCTTTCGCCGCCCGTCGCATCGTTGACAAGACAGTGCAGGAACTGGAACCCCGGCTGCAGTTCACGTGTCGGCAGATCGGTATGGGGTGGCAGGTTGACCGATGTATAGGCGGCACTGTCGGGTGTCGGCTTGGATTTTACATCGAAGACACGACCGAAATTCGTCTCCCGGATATGGGAAATGCGGTGCGCGGGACCAAGCAGGCTGTCCGGCTGCGTGGGCACGCCAGAAACCAGTGTCAGCCCCGATGTCCGCAATGCCGCAAGCCATGCCCGCAGTGCCGCGTCATCATGCATGATGGCATCGTGATCGAATGTCTGGAGCCCGTCCGCATGCTCCGCCCCCCAGATGAAGGGCTGCCCGGCCATGGCGCGGCGTTCGGCGCGGGAGACATCATCGGTGGCGTGGGCGCGCAGCCAGCCCGCGGGGTAGGCGCTGCGATGCCCGTCGGACCAGACGACATCCAGCGTCGGGCCATCCACGGTATCGGACACCGCGCTGGGCGCGGCACTGGCCGAGATGGACACTGACTGCACGGACAGGTCCGCCGGTGCATCGACGATCTCGAACACCTGCTCGCGCGTCAGCGGCAGGGTGCACAGCGTGCATGGGCAGTTGTCACGCAGGAAAAACGGGTTGAACCGCGTCTGCCGCCCGTCGCTCCATCGCAGGTCGATGTCGCCATCGCTCACATCCGCCGCCATGATGGTGTGATCGGTCATGAAGGGACGCCAGTCCACGACAATGCGGACCGGGTCGCGGCCGGTCGTCTCCGGTGGGGTCAGGGTCAGGCTCACGGGCGCATTCCTGTCTTTGTATGCGCACCCCATGCGGGGCGGGTGAAAATACGGTTCAGGGCAGGCATGAAGGCTTCCAGCGGCATGGTGTCGTAATCCGGATCAAACGCCTTCTGGTCCCACTGATCGGTAAAGACTGCCGTGCGTTCAAAGGCGGGATGACCACGATAGGCCTCACGCGCATTCGGGTTGCCGCCAAAATACTGGGCGTAATAATAACCCTGGAATTCCTCGTGATGTTTCACGAGCCATGTATTTTCCGGTGAGAGGTAGGGTGCAACCATGGTCGCGGCAAAGGGGCCATGATTGTTGGGGGCCAGGGCATCGCCAATGTCATGAATCAGCGCGCAGACAACCGTTTCCTCATCCGCGCCGGCACGGAAGGCACGGGTCGCGGTCTGGAGACAGTGGACATACCGGTCAACCGGATACCCCAGGTCAAGGGTGCGCAGCAGCTTCAGGGCGGATACGATATGACCGACCACCTCATGCTGGAAGCGATCGAATTTCTCGCCAATCGGCTTCCAGTCCGCTGCCGTGGCTTCATCGAAACTGCGGAACATGACGCTTTTCTTCCTTATGGGTTCGGGGCACGGCCCAGGGTGTCGCGGCGGCTGGCAACGGTATCGCGGTCCATGTAACACTGGCGCATGTGGCGGCTGCCCGTTTCCAGCCTGTAGCCGGTGCGGCCATGGAACAGGCGGTAATTGTCCATCATCAGCAGTTCCCCCGGCGCCAGCTTGAAGCGCAGGGTCAGTGGGGAGTCCGGACGGATCAGATCCCAGAATGCCCGCCTTGCGGCATAGTATCGGTCAAGTATTTCAGGTGGCAGGGCGTCGATATATTCGGTCCTGTTGGAATAACGGACCTGTTCCACCTTGCCCGCGCCATCAAGCGCGATCAGCGGCGCGCGGCTTTCCAGCAGGGTCGTGGCATCATGATAGCGGAACAGGACTTCCGTCCGGGTCAGGATGTCGAATGCCTGCGGACTGGTCGCGCGCAATATTTCGGCGGCATGAAAACCGTCAACCAGCGTGGACTCGCCCCCCGTCGCATCATTGGCCAGGCAATGCAGCAGGATATGGCCCGGCACGGGTTCACGGTAAGGATTGTCGCTGTGCGGTTCCAGATGGCGTGGGGTCATGGTCAGGTCATAGGCCTGCGCGATGGCCCGCACGTCAGCCAGTCCGCCCCAGTTGGTGATACGGATCGGGCCGATCAGCCGCGCGAATTCCAGCGCGCCATCCATATCCGTCGGCACGCCGCCCACCACCGCGAAGCCATAAGTGGCAAGACGGTCAAGAAAGACTGCGAGCGCGGGATTGCCTGCTTCCCCTGCCTGTGCCGGGGCACGCATGGCCGCGAACGCCACGGGTTCGGGCAGGGACAGGCCGCCATCCCATAATACGGGCTGCGTTGCGGGTCTGGGCGGCATGACGCGCGCCAGCCAGTCCGGCGGCAGCAGTGTTTCGAACCCGTCGGAAAAACACAGCCTGCCTTCGGGCGAGATGGACAGGATCGAAAGATCGGCCGGCAGTTCCGCCGCCTCTATCAGGCGCTGGCCCGTCAGCGGGTCAATGACCCGCGGGTCGGGCAGGCGTTCGCGCAGCCATGTGGGGTGCAGCACCAGCGGGCGCGCATCCGCCCGGGTTACGTGCAGCGCACCGGCTTCCACATATGCCGGGGGGTGGGTACTGGAGCATTTTGCAGGCGTATCAAGAACGGACGCGACGGTCATGGCCGGTCTCCACCAGTCGTTGCAAAACCGATTATATTGGGCATCGGACCAACGTTGCGCGAAAAATCGACATTTTCTTGATCTTTTCCGCTATGGTTTTCAGGCTGGTCTGTTAAGGAGCCAAACGCGATGCCGGATGACATGGCCTTCTGGCGGCAACGCTGGATGCGGGCGGCCGGGCAGGTGGGTTTCCTGCTCCTGCCGCAGTTCTCGATGCTGGAACTGTTCTGCGCGGTCGACCCGCTGCGCATTGCCAGCAGGCTGGGTGGCGGCGGGTTTGGCTGGACGCTCTTTTCCGTCGATGGTGGGCCTGTCCTGTCATCCAACGGCACGGAAATCAGTGTGGATGCCCGCTTTGGTGATGGACCCATGCCCGGCGTGCTGTTCGTGGTGGCCAGTTATGACCCCCTGCTGTGCGTCACGGTGGAAATGGAGCATGCCCTGCGCCGCATGGCCCGCCATGGTGTCCTGCTGGGGGCGGTGGATACAGGCACGTTCGTGCTGGCCCGGGCCCATCTGCTTTCCGGTCGGCGGGTCACGCTGCACTGGGAATCGAGTGCGGCCTTTACCGCGTCCTTTCCCGATGTAGAGGTAACGCCCAATCTTTATGAATTTGATCGCGACCGGCTGACCTGCGCGGGCGGGTCCGCCGTGATCGACATGATTCTTTTCTTCATCGGGCTGCAGGGCAATGCCGACCTGCTCCGCAGTGTGGCCGAACAGGTCATCCACCCACCCATGCGCCCCGGCGCAATGACCCAGCGCCTGGCCCCGCGCACACGTTATGCGCTGCATGACCGCAGACTGGTCCGTGCGGTGGAACTCATGGAACGGACAATCGAGCATCCCCTGCCAATGGCGACCATCGCCAGTGTGGCGGGCGTATCGCAACGCCAGTTTGAGCGCCTGTGCCATCAGCACCTGAAACGATCGGGGAAAAGCTTCTACCTGGCGTTGCGGCTGGAACGCGCCCGCCAGATGCTGGTGGACAGCGACCTGCCGGCAGCCGATGTTGCACTGGCCGCGGGGTTTGACAACGCCGCGCATTTCTCGCGCCTGTTCCGCCGTGTATTCGGCTGTTCCCCCACCGCAATGCGCCGCGCGGGCGCGGCCTCCGCTCCGGAACCGATCAGGACAGAAAACAATCGGGGTACGAAGAAAGGACGGATGCCGGGTCCGGACAGGACACGATGAAGACAGATCCCGGCCGGCCTGCTGGCCTGCAATGGCATTCCATACGGTCTGACCCCGGACACGCAGGGCGGCAGCCCGCCCGGAATGCGCATCGTGGTTCAGGCAGGCCAGACTGTATTCCGTCAATACTGCATAAAGGTCATATCATTATGGTTTTATATGAATATACATGAACCATCCATCAGGCGCATTCACTTCGCCTGTATGAAATGATTGATCTCACGCGCCACGCCATGCGGGTCTTCCCAGAATGGATTATGTCCAAGCCCCGGAAATATGACCGTCCTGGCCTGCGGTAGTGCCGCAATCAGTGTTGTACGGACTTCCGGCAGCATGATCGGGTCCTTTTCCCCCCATATCAGCAATGCCGGTTCATGCAGGTGTGCAAGGCCAGGACGGACATCAAGCGCCATCAGGCCCTGGTCCAGCACGGCCAGCCAGACCTTGGCGGGCATGGCGGCTGCATCATGGCGCTGCCTGTCCAGAAACGCCGCGGGAACAGGGGTGGGGGAAGACCACCATTCCTTCATGAAGGCGGAATCCGGGTCGATCGGATCATGCAGCCGGGTAATGGGCGTGCGGAAATCCATTCCCTCCGCCCGCGCCTTGCGCTGTTCCCCGGTCGGGCAGTCCACGCGTCCGCCGGTGGATGATATGAGCACCACCTTTTGCGTATGTTCGGGCCAGTTCTCGGCAAAGGACTGCACGACGATACTGCCCAGCGAATGCCCGACCAGCATGGCGCGCGGGATATGCAGACCGTCAAGCAGACGACGGATATCATGGGCAAAGTCGATTACGGCATAGCAACAATCCGGTTTCGATGACGCGCCATGCCCCCGCAGGTCGGGAATGATGAGATGAAACCGGCGTGACAGTTCGGGCACCAGAGGTTCCCAGTCCCGCGCGCTGTCCGTATAGCCGTGGATCAGAACCACGGGTATGCCGTCGCGCGGCCCCATTTCAATATAGGACAGGGTCATGTCCGGCCCCAGGACCATCTGCTTTTTCTGGTGGTCGTACCGGTCCATGGCCGCAGCCGACAGGTCTGCCGCCCGGCCGGGGGCGGACAGGCCCAGCGTTCCGGCCATGACCATGACGGCCATGATGAAGCGGAATGTTTTCCGAACTGACTGCATGGCCGCATCCCCTTCCATTACGTATTAATAACAATAATGAACATTATGGAATTACAATATAATATTTTAAAAATACATTATGTTAAGAGCGTATTCTGAACATGACAAAATCCTTCAGATAACGGATTTCTTTCAGAAGGCAGCATTTCCTGAAGCTTTTGAAAAAACCCTTACCGGAAGCGTCCCTGTAATTTACCCGATACCCCAAAGGCAGACTGCTCCGGCACGCCCGCAAGGGAGGGAACAGGAAACAGCGGATACAGGCAGCCCGTGTCCGGGCCGCCTGTCCGCCTGCGCCATTCAGGTCGGCTTGCGCCGGATCATGATGGAACTGCCTGCACCCTGCGGTTTTTCGGCATTGTCCTCAGCCGCGTGAATTTTCCGCACAATCTCCAGAATGGTTTCCGGCGCGGGACAGGTCTTGCCCTTTTCCGCATCGACATGCATCAGCATCTGTTCCGCCGTTGCCAGGACCTCGCCTGTCGCGGCATCCATAATCTGGTGGAAGATGTGCAGCCGCTTGGCGTCGAAATCGAGGATACGCGTCTGGACCTCCAGCTTCATCCCCTCATAACCCTGCCCGAGATGGCGCAGATGGCTTTCAACCGTATAGAAACTGTAGCCTGACGCCACATAATCCCCATCGGCACCAATCATGGCCAGCAGGCCGTCCGTTGCATCCCCGAAAACCTGCAGGTAACGATGCTCGGTCATATGGCCGTTATAATCGATCCATTCCGGCACGACGGTGCAGCGATGAGTGATGAGCCTGCCATCCGCCGGCACGTCCGCCCCGGCCGCGTGCGCGCGTACCTTGCGGAAATCATTCAGGGTGCGGCCCGCCGCGTATCCATCCGTACCCACATGGGACAGCGCCTGCATGATCCGCACCAGCGCATCATCACGCAACACTTCCAGATCGCGGACCGGAACCCCCTGCGCCTGTTCATCCGACTGGGTGGCAATACGCTCGACCAGTTCATCCGTCAGTTCCGGGGCGACCAGCTTGGTCCAGGGCAGCTTGAGTGCGGGCCCGAACTGCTTGAGGAAATGATGCATCCCCGCATCCCCCCCCGCCAGGCGATAGGTCAGGAACGTTCCCATGAACGCCCAGCGCAGGCCAGCACCGTACCGGATGGCGTCATCCAGTTCCGATGTGGTGGCAACACCTTCCTCGATCAGCCACAGCCCTTCGCGCCAGACGGCTTCCAGCAGGCGGTCGGCGATGAAGCCGTCAATTTCCTTGCGTACATCCAGGACCTGCATCCCGATGCGGCGGTAGATCGCGGCGGCCTTTTCCTTTGTTTCCGGTGTTGTCCTCTCCCCGCCACAGACTTCCACCAGCGGCAGCAGATAGACGGGGTTGAACGGATGGCCCACCACCAGCCGTTCGGGGTGGCGCAGCCCGGCCTGCAGCCGCGTCGGCAGCAGGCCGGAAGTGGAAGACCCGATCACCACGTCAGCCGGTAGCGCGGCATCGATCCGTGCCAGTACGGTGCGCTTCAGTTCCTCGTTTTCCGGCAGGCTTTCCTGCACGAAGGTCGCGCCCTCAAGCGCTTCGTCCAGTGTTGCATGAAAGGTCATCCGCCCTTCGGCAGTGGTGGCAGCGGGAAACAGCCGTGCCCAGGCCGCGCGCGCCATCTCCAGTATGGCACCGGCGCGCTGTGCCGCCGTGGGGCTTGGATCAAAAAAGGCGACATCCACGCCGTTAAGGACAAAACGCGCCGCCCACCCGGCACCGATCACGCCACCGCCAACAATCGCAACCCGCGCGGGCAGGCCGTCCGTCATTTTCCCTGTCGTCATGTTCAGCCCCGCTTGACCAGCTTGAGGTGTTCACGTGTTTCCTGCGGGGTCATGATGGAAACATTCATCGCTTCCAGAATGGTGGCCGCACGCCCCACCAGATCGGCATTGGAGGCAAATGTTCCACGGGAGAGGTACAGGTTGTCTTCCAGCCCCACGCGGATGTTGGTGCCCATCATGGGTGCAAGCCCGACATAGGGCAGCTGATGGCGGCCAAGCGAGAAGGCGCTGTACACCGCGCCCGGCGGCATCTGGTTGACCATGGAGGTCAGGGTCAGGACATCATCGGGCGCGCCATAGGGGATGCCCATGCACAGCTGGATCATCACCGGATCATCCAGCAGGCCTTCCTTGATCAGCTGCTTGACGAACACCAGATGCCCGGTGTCGAACACCTCCAGTTCGGGGCGGACCCCCAGCGCCTGCACCTGCCGCGCCATTTCGCGCAGGATGGAAGGCGTGTTGACCATGATGTAGTCACCCAGCGCGAAGTTCATGGTTCCGCAATCCAGCGTGCAGATTTCCGGCAGCAGTTCCGCGACATGGGCCAGACGCTCGGTCGGGCCTGCCATGTCGGTTCCCGCGGCATCGGGCGGCAGCGGTGTTTCACCCGAGCGCAGGACAAGATCGCCCCCCATCCCGGCGGTCAGGTTTATGATGACATCCGTATCGGCATCACGGATGCGCTCCACGACTTCACGATACAGTTTCACATCGCGCGCCGCCGCCCCGGTTTCGGGGTCACGTACATGGATATGCGCAATGGCGGCCCCTGCCTTCGCGGCTGAAATCGCGGCATCCGCGATCTGCTTTGGCGTAACGGGCACATCGGGATGGCGGGAAACCGTGTCACCCGATCCGGTGACGGCACAGGTAATGAAAAGGCGGGATTTCATGCAATGTCGCTCCAGCAGATTTTAGCGGATCCACAGATCAGATACTGAAGATTAAGCATTGTCGTTACGGAATGGTGTCCTACAATGCGCCATCCATGTCCTGAAAAACGGCATAATCGACAATGGTCCAACCTGTCCGTATCGGCTTTCTTCTCATCCAGCGTTTTTCCGCACTGGGGTTCCTGTGCGCGTCGGAACCCCTGCGCGTGACCAACAGGCTGGGTGAACGGACCCTGTTTGAATGGGTCGTGCTGTCAGAAAACGGGGAACCCGTTACCGCATCGAACGGCATGCAGATCAGGCCGGCCGCGGCGCTGGATGCGCATACGGATATTGACTGGCTGATCATCTGTTCGGGATTCGAACCGCTGAAATACAGCACCCCGGCCCTGCCCCGCCTGTTACGGCGCCTGGCCGCGCGGCATGTAACGATAGGGGGGCTGGATACCGCGGCCTTCATCCTGGCCCAGGCGCGACTGGTGCATGACCTGCGCGTGACCGTGCATTGGGAAGCCAGCGCGGCCTTTACGGAATCCTTTCCCGATATCGCCGTATCAGGCGAACTGTTTGAAGATCATGACCGTATCTTTACCTGTGCGGGGGGCACGGCGTCCATTGACTTCATGCTGCATCGCATCGCCCGCCTGCACGGGGCAACGCTGGCGCGCCGGGTCAGCGAACAGTTCATCCATACGACCATCCGGCTGCCCGGCGCGCCACAACGCCTGCGCTCGCCGGCGACGGCGGCCCCGGGCAGCCGCATCCTGGCCCGCGCCCTCACGCTTATGGAACGTATCAGTGACCGGCGCCTGACATCGGAAGAACTGGAAACCGCCACCCGCTATTGCGCACGCCATGTTGAACGCCAGTTCCGCAGGCATTTCGGCTGGGGACCCGCCACCCATCACCGCAAGCTGCGCCTGGCAAAGGCGCGCAGCCTGCTGCGGGAAACATCGCTGCCTATCGCGGATATCGCTTCCATCTGCGGTTTTGACAGCCGGCCGAATTTCTGCCGCGCCTATGGCGCTGAATATGGGCTTGCCCCCTCGGCTGACCGACATGAACCCGAACGCGGCCAGCCCCTGATCAGGGCGGACAGCCTGCCGGACCCTGCTGGCCCGGTCTCCCCCCCCACAGGCGGGGCGTGACGGGAAATAGCGGCAAGTCGGCACGGTGCAGGGTTTCATCGGCCCACATGCCGCGCCCGCGTCGCGTGGATACGCAGCCCCCCTGTGCTGTGCGGCTTTTTAAAATAAAAGCGGCCCCGCGTACCTGCCGTTTTCCATCCATGCGTTGTCCGTTTCGGGACTGATCCTTCAGAAGCTTGCGGAAATCGTGCCAAAATACTGGCGTGGCGCCCCGACAAGGGCCGACTGATCATCCCCTGTCAGCGGAAGCCCGTTTTCCCCGATCTGGGAAATATAGTGCACATTGGCCAGGTTGTAGATGTTGAAATTGATCGTAAGGTTCTTGACCGGTCCGTAATCGCCGAAATTGTACCGTGCCCCCAGGCTTGTCATCCAGTAACCGGGAACGGATTCATCATTCATGTAGCTGAAGTAGCGCTTTGACATATAGTTCGCATCAATATGGAACTGCGCGCCACGGAAGTCATAGGTCAGGTTCGCCTTGTACATGAACTGCGGGTACGCAACGACTTTCTTTCCCTGCAGGGCATAGGTTACACCCTGGGATGTAATATTGTTGCCGTAAGTCGAATGATTGTAGCTGATGCTGTTGGTAAACGACAGGTGCTTGATGGGCCGGATGGTCAGCAGGGCATCAACACCGTACATGCTCACGCTGCCCACATTCACGACAGTGGAAACGGGCTGGATGATTGTCCCGCCGGTCAGGGACTGCAGGCGGTTCGAAAAATCGGCATGATAGGCGCTGAGTGAACCGGTTATGAGTTCGGAGTTATAGCGATATCCCACATTATAGACCCATGCCGTTTCGGGCTGGATTGTCTTCTTCAGCTGGTCAAAGGTTGTCTGGTTGGACACACCCCAGGGTGAACCGAGCTGATAGCCGCCATAGCCATAGGCTTTCATGTTGCGCGTAATATCAAAATACAGTTCATGCCCGGGCAGGAAGCGCCATGTGGCGTTGATATGGGGCAGGAATGCCTTGGCACTTGTCAGGCTGCCACGCGGCAGGTCCGTCTGGCCATTATACTCGGCATCATTCGCTGTTGCGCCACCCGTGGTCGTGACCAGCAATGACCGGAAACCGGCCTGCAGGGTCAGGTTGGGGAGCACCCTGTAGCGGTCCTCCAGATGGAACTGGAAGGTATTCGTGTTGAAGGTTTCTCCCCAGTTTTCCTGGAACGGGGTGCCAAAATTCCCCGATGCGGCATTGATCGGCGCGCCTTGGCCAAGAACAGGTTCAGAATACAGGTACTGGTTTATGGAGTACTGGTTATTTTCGTACCAGACACCCGCTTCGATCGTATGGTGCCTGATCCGGTATTTGAATGTGCTTGTAAAACCATATTTCTGGTTACCGGCAATATCGACCTGCTCGGATAGCGGGGAGCCGTTGGGGGAAGAGGTATAGGGGGTTGTCCATGTTCCCCAGTGATTTTCAGCCTGGCCGTAGACGACGGAATCCCACTCCAGATGCTTTGTCAGGACAAGATTGAGGTTCAGCCCGCCCAGATAGTCCGAGGCATGGGTGATGCCATCATAGTATGAAACATCCTCGGCATCTGAAAAGTTGGCCAGGGCACCGGTGAAGTGCCCCTGGGCTGCGGCATAGGCCTGCGCATAATTCGGATACAGGTAATCATTCCTGTATCCCAGCTGACGGATCATGCTCAGTGACTGGTCCGCATAGTTGAACTGGGTCGCATCATTCCAGTTGAAAAAGACCTTCAGGCTGCTTTCCTGGCCGATCGGCTGCACGAGCTTGAAATTGACCTGCTGGTCGAACTGTTCCCCCGGGCCCTTCCACTTGTTGCCATCAGAACGGGCATAGGCGACCATGAACTTGGTACCCGACGCGTTCAGCCTGCCGCTATCGACACGCACATAGGTGCGGAAGGCATCATGGCTGCCAAACATCTGCGCGACCTTGCCGCCGAATTTATCCTTCGGGTCGGAAGAATAGATATTGATGGAACCGCCAAGGTTGGTGGTCGACGGTACCGCCACATCCCCGCCGCCTTCCGATACATCCATGCGTTCTATATTGTCCGACAGGATGGCGAAGTTTATGGTCTGGCCATTATATGTATAATAATCCTGTGCACCCAGTGGCACGCCATCCAGTGTCACGCCCAGCTGGTTCTGCTCGAACCCGCGCATGTACAGGCTGGAACCCCATGTATCAACGCCCAGCGGGTCATCCGATACGAAGTTTATGCCAGGCGTGCGCGACAGCATCATCATCGGACTGCTGCCCTGCACGAACTGGTCCATGACCGCACGCCCCATGGACCGGACGGCACCATGGGACACGGTCCGCCCCACCGAGACGGAAATCGTCTCCGGGGCGGCACGGGCACGGGCCGGGGTGGGGGTGGCTGCAACCGGCTTCGCCCCCGTGGATCTGGCGCGACTGCCACCGTTACTGCCATTGCCGGAAGCAACATGTCGGGAAACTGTCTGGGACAGGGCGGGCAGCATGGGAATCAGTAAAAAATAGGCGGCAGACGTAACCAGGAATTTTGGTAATGATTTCGATAGATACATTTCCCATTTTCCTCTATATTTAGAGAATACGTCATATTTATATTTTAATAATGGAAAATAACGATTTATCTTATTTTTACCGGGCAAAAAAACACAACACATCAACACGATATATTTGTTTTTATTTTTGCATTCTGTTTTGAAAATCGTTTCCGTGAAGGAATTTACGCAAAATTCAGTCTATTTTTTACTTTTACCGGCCTTGAAATTTCGACCATGACTGCAATAAATGCAATAACTGTTCAGGGCTGATTTCTGTTGACTGCGTTTGGAAAGTATCTAACAAAATATAGATTGGCCTTTGTTTATTGCGGACATTTTTTTGAATTTTAACGACATTTCATGTAACAGTTCATAATTATAAAAATATTATTTGTACATGTACATGGTTTATACATTTGAATTTGTTACGGGAACAGTTACAATCAGACATTCCTGCCCAGAACAGAGCCCTCATTTCCGCGCCGGCACATGGCCTGTCAATCACGCGCGTGACCGATCATAAATCGTGTCATTGAAATAGGTTGCACCCATGGACTGACGCGGCCAGACAGGATTCCAGTGGAATGCAATACCCCATCCCCGCGAAGCGATGACTTTGCAGGAATGGGGGACGCCAAAGAAGCGGAAAAAGGTCTGTTGCCGTAAAGACGCCAGCCCATGGAAAGCCACCCCGGATCAGGACAGCATCTGCCTGATTTCAGGACCATGCTGCCCCTTTCCAAAAAAAGGCGTGGTGCACAATCCGGCTGGCCGGTAACCCGCCACGGGCCGCACAACCGGTACGGGCAGCTTTCCGGACAACGGTCCGGGTCTAAAGCAATTCCACTGAACTCTGGCTCAGTGGAATTGCTCTAACTCATTGTTTATCGCGCATCTTCACCGGCTTGAATATGCCCATTCAAACTGGGTCTGCTCTAGAGTTCCTCAAACAGGCGCACGCCAACACGTTCCATAAGCGAACGATGCGGCATCACGGGCATGTCACCATCGCGGCCCTGTCGTTTCGCGGCCCTGACCTCGCTCGGGCTTTGCCCGAACATGGCTTTGAAATGACGGGAAAAATGTGCGCAATCCGAAAACCCCGTCTCCACCGCAATCTCGGTCACGGACAGTTCACCCTGCTGGAGCATGGAACGCGCGTAACGCAGCCTGATCAGACGGTAGAAATCGCTTGGCTTCATGCCCAGCGTCGTGTGGAACAGGCGTTCAAGCTGGCGCGATGAAATGCCCAGATAGAGCGCCAGCCGACTGATGGGAATCGGCTCGTTCATATTCTGTTCCATCTCCAGCACAGCGCGCCGGATCCGGGAATCCGTGATATGATTTATTTCATCAATCAGCGGGGGATAAGGCTGCAATAACGGGGTATTGCTCTTGGCCGGGCGATCAAGCAGCAGGACATGGCTGGCCTTCTTGGCAACCTGTCGGCCAAGGTACTGTTCAATCAGGTGCAGGGCCATGTCGGCGGCGCCCCCACCGCCCGAACAGGTGATGCGGTCACGGTCCACCAGGTACATCCGGTCGCTGACCACTTCCTGTTCGGGAAATTCTTCCACGAAATCCTGCCTGTGGTACCAGCTGACACAACTGGCCCGATCCTGCATGACCTTGGCACGGGACAGGACGAATACACCCGTGCAGATGCCGATAAGCGAAACACCCACACTGGCGGCGCGACGCAGATAGTCCAGGGTTGTATCGTCAACCTGACGCCGTCCATGCAGCAGGCCGCCCACCACCACGATGCAGTCGAATTCGGCCGGATTACGGAAGTCGGAATGACGGCTGATGGGAATGTCACAGCTGGACCTGACCGGCTCGGACCGGCTGTTCATGATGGTCCACTGGCACAAAATGGGGCGGCTGTTGTCATCCTTGTCCGCTGCCAGGCGCAGATGGTCGACAAACAGGGAAAAAGCAGAAAGCGT
Source organism: Komagataeibacter sp. FNDCF1 (assembly GCF_021295335.1). Lineage (NCBI taxonomy): Bacteria > Pseudomonadati > Pseudomonadota > Alphaproteobacteria > Acetobacterales > Acetobacteraceae > Komagataeibacter > Komagataeibacter sp. FNDCF1. The sequence continues at coordinate 2,285,099 of NZ_JAIWOT010000001.1, forward strand.
GAAGTTTCCGGCAAGGATGATACCCACCCGCAGGCGTGGGGTTGGCATGGAACTGTCAGGTTTGAAACGCATGATTCTTACCCCTGCTCAGGTTGATCACAAAACGACAACCGACGGTTTATTCCGATACCGTATCGTTAAGGTTATGGAACATGTCGCGTTCGGCCTTTCCTTTAATCGTCATGAATTTAACACGCACGGACATCATCCGTTATCCGGCAGGGCGGGCCCGCCAGAGGGGACCGCCCTGCTAGCGCTGGTGCGTCATCCAGTCGGGCGCCTGATAGAACGGCGCATTCGATGCGGCCAGAAGCGGGCGGCCCAGGATATGGTCGGCCGCCTTTTCCCCTATCATGACCGTCGGTGCGTTCAGGTTCCCGTTCGTGACCTGCGGCATGATAGAGGAATCCACGACCCGCAGCCCCTCAAACCCGATCACCCTGGTTTCACTGTCCACCACGGCCATGGGGTCATCAACCCGCCCCATCTTGCAGGTGCACGAAGGATGCAGCGCGCTTTCCACCTTATCACGCACAAAGGCATCTATCTGTTCATCGGTAACGCAATCCTGACCGGGCTGGATCTCCTTTCCGCGGAAGGGCGCGAACGCCTCCTGGGAAAAAATCTCCCGCGTCAGGCGCACACAGGCACGCATTTCCGTCCAGTCATCCGGGTGGCTCATGTAATTGAAGAAGATGCGTGGCTTGTCTGCCGGGTCAGGAGAACGCAGCCGCACCCATCCCCGGCTTTTCGAGCGCATCGGCCCGACATGCGCCTGATAGCCATGCCCGCTGGCCAGTCCTTTCCCGTCATACGTGACCGCCAGCGGCAGGAAATGGAACTGGATATCAGGATAGGGAATTCCGGCCCGGCTGCGGATGAAAGCACAGCTTTCAAAATGGTTGGTCGCGCCCAGCCCGTCCTTGCGCAACAGCCAGCGCAGTCCGATGGCCGCCTTGGACACGGGATTCATGGCGGAATAAAGGGTGATGGGCTGCTTGCATTCAACCTGGAAATAGAATTCCAGATGGTCCTGCAGGTTTTCCCCCACGCCGGGGCGGTCCGCAATCACCTCGATACCGTGCGAACGCAGTTCCTCCGCCGGTCCAATGCCTGAAAGCTTCAGCAACTGCGGGGAATTGATCGACCCGCCGCACAGGATGACTTCCCGGCGCGCGCGTACCGTATGTTCCGTTCCGTGCCGCCGGTAAACGACACCGACCGCCCGCCGCCCTTCGAACAGGATGCGGGTGACACGGGCATGCATCCGCAGTTCCAGGTTCCTGCGCGACAGCGCCGGACGCAGATAGGCATTGGCCGTGTTCCAGCGACGACCGTTCTTCACGGTCATGCTCATCTTGTCGAAACCTTCCTGCCGGAAGCCGTTGTAATCGTCCGTGCGGACATAGCCCGCCTGCTCCCCCGCCTTCAGCCAGGCGGCATGCAGGGGGTTGTCCACCGTGCCGTACTGGGTATGGAGCGGTCCATGCCGGCCACGGTACTGGTCGCTCCCTTCATGGCAGGATTCGGCACGGCGGAAATAGGGCAGCACGTTGCGATACCCCCATCCGCTTGCGCCACTTTCCTCCCAGTTCTGGAAATCCAGCGCATTGCCGCGCACATACACCATGCCATTGATGGAAGATGACCCGCCCAGCCCCTTGCCACGGGGGGCATGCAGGCGCCGACCGCCCAGATGGGGTTCCGGTTCGCTTTCATAAAACCAGTTGAACCGCCTGCTGTGCATGGGCATGGCCAGCGCGGTGGGCATCTGGACGATGATGGAACGGTCACTGCCGCCAAATTCCAGCAGAAGGGCAGTATGCTCACCGCTTTCCGTCAGGCGGTCGGCCAGGACGCAGCCGGCGGAACCGGCGCCAACTATGATGTAATCGAATTCGGTCATGACCACGTCTTTCCGTTGCACTCAGTACGGTGCTTCAACATTGCCCAGCGCGACATAAACGCTCTTTACCTGCGTATAATGTTCCAGCACCGCCCGGCTGTTTTCACGCCCCAGCCCGGACTGCTTGTATCCACCAAAGGGGAGTTCGATGGGCGTTATGTTGTACTGGTTGATCCAGCACGTGCCCGCTTCCAGCCGTGCGACAACCCGGTGCGCCCGCGCAAGGTCGGACGTGAACACACCCGCCGCCAGGCCGAATTCCGTGGCGTTGGCACGCTGCACGACGTCATCTTCGTCAGTAAAGTCGAGCACGGCCATGACAGGGCCAAATATCTCCTCACGCACGATGCGCATGTCATCACGACAATTCACGAAGATTGTCGGTTCGACAAAGGCACCATGGGCAAGGTCCCCCGTGGTGGCCCGGCCGCCACCCACCAGGAGTGTCGCCCCTTCCGCGCGCCCCACGTCGATATAGGACAGGACCTTGTGCATGTGGTCCTGCGAGATCAGGCTGCCGACATCCGTTTCCGGCAACAGGGGATCACCGATGCGCATGCGCTCCACCCGCGCCTTCAGCGCGGTCAGGAAACGCTCACGGATATCCCTGTGTACAAAGACCCGGGTGCCGTTGGAGCAGACTTCGCCCGCGGAATAGAAGTTCGCCAGCAATGCCGCGGACACAGCGTTATCTATATCCGCGTCATCAAAAATGATCAGCGGGGATTTGCCGCCCAGTTCCAGCGTCACGTATTTCAGGGTGCGGGCCGCATCCGCCATGACGGCACGCCCGGTCCCGACTTCGCCTGTCAGGGATATCTTGCGGATTTCCGGTGCTGCCGTCAGCAGGCGCCCTGTATCGCGCGCACCCTGTACCACGTTGAACACGCCATCGGGCAGGCCGGCCAGCCTGTATATCTCGGCCAGCTTCACCGCCGTAAGCGGCGTCAGTTCCGCCGGCTTGAAAATCATGGCGTTGCCACAGGCCAGGGCTGGCGCGGATTTCCAGCAGGCAATCTGTATGGGGTAGTTCCATGCCCCGATCCCGGCCGTGATGCCCAGCGGTTCACGACGGGTGTAGCCGAACGCCTCCTCACCCAGGTCAACGGCCTCGCCATTGATGGTGCTGGCGACCGAGCCGAAATATTCAAGGGCATCCGCGCCGGACAGGATATCGACGGTACTCGTCTCGGCAATGGGCTTGCCTGTATCCTGCGTTTCGATATGGGCCAGTTCCGCATTGTTTTCACGCAGCAGTTCCGCCGCACGGCGCAGGACACGCCCCCGTTCCGTTCCTGTCATCCGGGCCCAGACCGCCTGCCCCCTGCGCGCGCTTTCGATTGCAAGCGCGATTTCCGTCTCGCCCGCACTTTCCACCTGCGCCAGCACGGCACCGGTCGCGGGATTGATGGTGGGGAAACGCGCACCGCTGGAACTGACATACCGGCCATCGATCCAGCTCTGGCAGACCGGGGGTGTAACGGGCGATATGACCGGTACGGGCGGGGCCGCGCCGTTCACCGCCGCGATCTGGCTGTCGATAAAGACATTCACCTGCTGGCGTGCCGTCTGGCTGTCGGTTTCCTTCCATTCCGACAGGGCGGCCCGCAGCCATGTCCCGTCAATCAGCGCCGACATGGAACGGGCCAGCACCGCGGCCTGCGCCCGTGGCAGGTACGCACCAAGCGCATGCCGCAGGTTGGACAGCATGCGCTGCTGGTAGACACGCTGGATACGCTGCAGGGCGGGTACATAAGGCGCCTGCCCCCAGAACGCCAGCCATACCGCCCCCGTGCGCGGCTGGAACTGGTTTGTTCCAAGGCAGCTTTCTATAATGGCCTGCACGCGCTCACGCGGGGTCCGTGCCTCACGCAGGTTACGGATGACTTCGTGCTGCAGGTTGCCTGCGATATGCCGGAAGGCGGCCGCAAGCAGTGAATTCTTGTCCTCGAAATAATGGACCAGAAGACCGGGGGACACATTCGCATGCTCGGCAATGCGGGCAAAGGTCGTGCCCGCGTACCCATACTGGGCAAGCACATCGAGTGTCGTATTTACAAAACTCAGCCGACGTTCATCTTCCGGTCTGGGTAAAGAAGAGGACTGACGCATAGGAAAAATCCCGATCTGGGTATGGAGGCCGATTTCGTTGAACGTTCGTTCAAAATCGTGGCGACATCACAGACTTCATCGCGGAATCGCATTTTATCCTTGTTCTGGTCCGCCATTTTTTTGAATTATTCCGAAGTTCATAACGATTCTGTTTCGTTTCATGCCATAAGGCATCTCATCGGATCGGGCATGGCGGAAACTTTTTTGTACGTCCGTTCAATCACGATATCCGTTCCGGCGCCTGATTCCATGGCGCAGGACCATACGTGATCTTCTTGATATTATATAAAATAATACAATGGGTTAGAGGCATACAGGACACATGCCGCACGATGCCGGAACCGGGCCTGACGCCTTGATGCTCCGGCCTGTGTGGCGGGGTGCGGAAGGAATCTGCCCAAAAAATCATCAATCAGGGGAACGGCCATACGCCGTGCCGTATCAGGATCGGCTGCGGGCAGACCTGGAACCGATTCGCCTTCTATCGGGAAACGGATTTCTGTCACTGGCAGGCAGGCGCCTCCCCTGAACCGGTCATCCTGTCCGGCAGGTACGATCGCCTGGAATCACGGCCCCTGCGTAACCTGCGCGCACGGGGTGGCGACAGAGGGGCGCATGACGGCATGGCGGCTTCCGGGTGGAAGCCGCATTTTTATATTATGACGAAGCGATGGATGGAACAGGCTGCCCGAAACATGCCCCCTGCCGGAACCAGCATGGGGACAGGCCCGCGCCAGGCCTGTCCCACCCATGGATCAGAATTCGACCACGGTGCGGATGCTCTCGCCCTTCGCCATCATGTCGAAGCCTTCGTTGATGCGCTCGAGCGGCAGCTTATGGGTGATGAGACTGTTGATGTCGATGCGGTTTTCCATGAACCAGTCCACGATGCGCGGCACGTCCGTGCGCCCGCGCGCGCCACCGAAGGCCGAACCGATCCAGCGCCGCCCGGTGACAAGCTGGAACGGCCGCGTGCTGATTTCCTGACCCGCCCCGGCCACGCCGATCACGGTGGACACGCCCCAGCCACGATGCGCGCATTCCAGCGCCTGGCGCATGAGCGTGGGGTTGCCCACGCATTCGAACGAATAGTCGACGCCGCCGCCGGTCATTTCCACCAGATGGCCGACCAGGTCGCCATTGGGGCCAAGGTCCTTCGGGTTGACGAAATCGGTCATGCCGAACTTGCGGGCAATCGCCTCACGCCCGGGGTTGATGTCCACGCCGATGATCCGGTCGGCGCCAACCATCTTCGCCCCCTGGATGACATTCAGCCCGATGCCGCCCAGACCGAACACGGCCACCGTGCTGCCTGCCTCCACCTTTGCGCTGAACAGCACGGCGCCGATGCCGGTGGTCACGCCGCAGCCGATGTAGAACACCTTGTCAAACGGTGCGTCGGGACGGATCTTCGCCAGCGCGATCTCGGGCAGGACCGTGTAGTTGGCAAACGTGGAGCAGCCCATGTAGTGATGGATCGGCTGCCCCTTGAACGAAAAGCGCGACGTGCCATCGGGCATGAGCCCCTTGCCCTGCGTGGAACGGATGGCCGTGCACAGGTTGGTCTTGCGCGACAGGCAGGACTTGCACTCCCGGCATTCGGGCGTATAGAGCGGGATCACATGGTCACCGGGCTTCAGGTGCTTCACACCCGGGCCCACTTCCACGACCACGCCCGCGCCCTCATGGCCCAGGATGGCGGGGAAAAGCCCCTCAGGGTCGGCGCCGGACAGGGTGAACTTGTCCGTATGGCACAGGCCGGTGGCCTTGATCTCGACCAGTACTTCACCCTCGCGCGGGCCTTCAAGCTGTACCGTCTCGATTTCAAGCGGTTTGCCTGCTTCAAAGGCAACGGCTGCCCTTACATCCATATTCTTTCTCCAGAGATTGTATTGAACCCATGCCGCAGGGGCCCGGGCTACCGGTTCACGGACAGCACACCCAGCATGACCAGATGGTCCACGATCGCCTGTGCGGCATCCTGTGGTGACGGATCCACCATGACCTGCCCCCCCGCGATCGTGGCCTGCGCCTGTATCAGGCGTGGACGGACACGGTAAGGGCGGGACTGCACGTTCATGTCTGCCGTATCGGCACGCGGCATGGCGGGAACGTCCACCGCCTGCGCGCACACGGTTGCCGCCCGCATGCGCGCAAACGCGAAGGGCGGCACGGTGGGCGCCATGTTATGCACGCTCAGCACGCATGGCCCCCGCACCTGCACCTGACGGCGCACACCACGGGGCAGGGCCTGTTCCACTTCCAGCAGATCAGGGACCTGCGTATCGCGTGACGCATCAATACCGACAATATCGGCTACTACCGGCCAGCCAAGCGCATGCGCCAGCGCATAGGGGAACAGGCCGCTATCCTCACCACCCGATGCGCGCCGCGCGGTCAGGACCAGATCGACCGGCCCATCGGCAAAGGCCGCACCGGAACGGATATAGGCCGCGACCGTATCGACCGGGTCCGCATCGCCCGCCTGCAGCGTGACAATCCGGTCCAGCCCGTATCCGCCATATTCCCTGATACCCGGTGCCGTGACCGCGCCGACATGGACACCGGCCAGACTGTCCGCCACGCTCAGCCCCATGCCGATCGCCCGTATTTCTCCCGCCACCGGGGCGGGGCGGCCGGACACCTTATCCAGCCCGGCCGACAGCAGCACAATCGCGCGCATCCTATGCTTCCTTCCCGCCATGCAGAAGATCCATCAGGGCGGGCATGACCTGCTGGGCGTCGGCAATGATTGCAAGCCCCGCCCGCCCGATCATGGCCGCATGCAGATCCGTGTTGACCGCGACAACATGCTCCACCCGCCCCAGTCCCTGCAGGTGCTGGGGGGCACCGGATATGCCAAGGGCAAGGTAACAGACCGCATCCAGCACGGTACCCGATGCGCCCACCTGTATCTCACGCGGCAGCAGGCCGGCATCACAGACCATGCGGCTGCCACCGGGCGAGGCATACAGGGCCGCAACAACCTGCCGGAACGCATCAAAATCCGTCACACCATTGCCCGCGGATACGACAAAAGGCGCTTCCGCCAGGGACATCGTGGCCGGATCTCCCGGCCGGGAGGGGGCGACATGCAGTCGGCTCCCGTTGTCCCGGGTGGCAAGGGGTTCCGGCATGTCCACCGTCATCAGGCGTGCTTCATGCGTGGTACCCTCATAGGCCGCCACGCGGTCCGGTGCGAGGGCAAGGATACCCGGCAGGACCGATGCCGCCATCTCCCGCCGCCGGGCCATGAAGGGCCGGATTGCCTGCCGGGCATTCAGCGATTCCACATCACCCATGAAGGAACGCCCCGTTGCAACGGCCACACGGCGTGCCAGATCGCTGCCATCCGGACTTTCGCCAAACAGTACCTGCCGTGGCGACAGCGCGGCCATGGCTTCACACAGCACATGCGTGCGCTGTTCCGGGTCGGTGGCGGCCAGCGGCAGCGGCAGCAGCCGGTCAACGCCTGCCTGCCCCAGTTCATGCTGCAGGGCCTGGTCCATATCCGCCGGGCAGCAGGCCATGACGGCACCATCGCCGGCATCCGCCAGCATGCGGGCGGCCCCCAGTACCTGCCGGTCCAGCCGCCCCAGACGCCCATCAGGCAGGTCCGGAACGACCATGATCAGGCATTTGGGGTCATCCACGCGGATGACGGATTTCTCCCCGCCCCGTCGGGCCGTGGATGGCGCGCCGCCACCCCCGCGGCCATCGCGGACAATACGCGGACGCGACCCGTCATTGACCAGCATCCGCGCGCGCTCCGCACGGGGGTCGCGGCGGATCCGGCCCGCAGGCGAAACCTGTGGCGCGGCCATGCCAGCGGGAAGCAGGCGCACCCGCCCTTCCTGCCCCGCCACCGTGCGGCCCAGGCGTTCGGCACGCGGGTCATGCCGCCTGCGCGTACTCATGGCCGCACCATTGCATCAAGAACGAGTTCCGCAATGTCACGCACCTCGGGCCGGGCGCCTGTCACCCCCTCCAGCATGGCGGTGCAGCCGGGGCAGCCAACCGCCACGATCTGAGCACCCGCATCCTGCGCCTGTCCCATCCGCAGGTCGGGAATACGCTCCTGCGCATCCACATCGCTTACGGGGTTGCCCCCGCCACCGCCGCAGCACATCGCCCGCGTGCCATGGCGTTCCATTTCCACCGTCCGGCTGCATGCCGCGCTGAGCAGACGGCGCGGTGCCTCGGTTTCCCCGTTATAGCGCGCCAGGTAGCACGGGTCATGCCACGCCACCGGCGGCAGGTCGCGCGCCGACAGGGTCAGCCTGCCACTGCCCACCAGTTCATCCAGGAGCGCCGTATGGTGCATGACGGTCCACTGCCCCCCCAGGGCGGGATATTCGTTGCGCAGTACATGGAGCGAATGCGGATCCGCCGTGACAATACGGCTGAACCTGCGACTGCCCAATGTTGCGATGACATCACGCGCCAGCATCTGGAATGTCGCCTCATCCCCCAGCCTGCGGGCCAGGTCGCCGCTATCGGTTTCCGCCGCGCCCAGTATGGCGAAGCGCAGGCCCGCATGCTGCATGAGCCTGACCAGTGCCTGCAGCGAGCGGCCATAACGGCGATCATACGCCCCTTCCCCCAGCCACAGCAGGATGTCCGTCTCCTCCCCCTCGCCCAGTACCGGCACGTCAAGTGCGGCAAGGGCGTCGGCCCGTTCGGACAGGGGCCTGCCGCCGGGTTCGGCGCTGTCACGCATGTGGCGCAGCGCCTGCGCCGCACCGGGGCGGACATCACCATGCATGAGCGCCTGTCCGCGCCGCAGGTCGATGACCGTATCGACATGCTCGATCATCATCGGACATTCCTCGACACAGGCCCGGCAGGTCGTGCAGGCCCACAGCGTATCGGGGTGGATCATGGCCTCCACGCCCACGACCGGACTGTCCATGCCGCCATGGCCGCCAACAGGCGGCGCATTGGGGGCGGGACTGCCGGTATAGGATGCCCAGCCATCATCATGCATCGCGCGCGCGACACCCTGTATCAGGGCCTTGGGGTTGAGCCGCTGGCCCGCGGCAAAGGCGGGACACGCCTCCTCGCACCGGCCACACTGGATGCAGGCATCGAAACTGGACAGGACGTTCCACGCAAAATCGCCCGGCGTCACCGCCCCCAGCACCGGCTGGTCCAGATCCAGCGGGCGCAGGGCCGTATCGCGCCCGCCACCAAAACGCGCGGGCCGTGAATGCGTGACCAGCCATGTGGACCCGGCAAAGGCATGCCGCATGGGCCCAGACAGGAACACCGCCAGCAGCCCGACCGCCCCCACAGCCAGCAGCCCTGTGGCAAATACCGTGATATCCTGTTGCAGCAGGGCCGCCGGCAGGGCGACCTGACAGGCCGCCAGCAGGAAAATCGCCCCCGTTACCGCCGCAAGCACAGGGGCCAGCCAGTTGAACATCCCACCCGACAGGTAGGACGGCCTGACCGGCACGCGCCGGGCCCGTACCAGCGCCGCCCCCACCAGGCCACCCAGCGAGACCAGCAGCACCAGCGCCCAGTAGAACCTGCTATGCCCCAGCGGCGGCACCAGCGCGAGCGCGACCAGCACCAGACTGCCCAGCAGGCCACCCGCCGCCAGCACGTGCATGCGCCCAGCACCAGGCCGCCGTTCGACCACATGATGCACATCGACCAGGTAACGGCGGGGAAGCGCAAGCAGGCCCCGCGTCCAGTCTATCCGCGCGGGACGGCCATGCGACCACAGCCGCGCGAAGCGCCCCGCACCAACGAGGACGGCAGCCCCCAGCAGCCAGACAAGACCGATCATAAGCCAGGCCATGGGAACTACAGATCCTTGCACAGGCGCAGGGCGTCATACAGTGCGGCATGGATGTTGCGTCCCGCCACCGCATCACCAATGCGGAACAGTGCATAACCTTCCTGTCCTTCGGCCAGGACGGGCTGGCACTCTCCCGCCAGCAGCGCCGGCAGGTCGGTCTGGCCGTGATTGGATGCCTTTTCCTTGAGGGAGAAATACACTTCATCACGCGGGAGCGTGCCATATTCCACAATGACGTGGTCCACGACACGTTCTTCTTCCGTATCGGTCATCGTATTGCGCAGCACGGCCACCACGCGGTTCCCCTCACGGTAGACTTCCTGCAGTTCCATGTTGGGCGACATGACCACGCCCAGCCTGTAGAGTTCACGCAGGTGGATGGGCTGGTTGGTCGTGCCGACTTCCTGGGCGATCAGGCGGTCACCGGTCGCCATTTCCACCAGGCAGCCCCGCGTGGCCATGGCTTCGGCCACCGATGCTGCGGCATGCTGGCCCATTTCATCATACAGCAGCACGCTGCCGGTGGGTTCCACGCGCCCTTCCAGCACGTCACGCGCGCTATGGACCAGATCCGCCCCGGGGCGATCACCCTTTGAAGCCGTACCCCCGGTTGCGATAATGACGATATCGGGCTTTTCAGCGGCGATCAGTTCCGCTGAAGCCTGTGTCTCCAGCCGCAGGTCGACCCCCAGCCTGCGCACCTGCGCATCAAGCCAGCGCACGATGCCCGACAGGGCTTCGCGCCAGCCCGCGCGGGCCGCGAGATTGACCTGCCCCCCGGTTTCGGCCGCCTGTTCGAACAGCACGACATGATGCCCGCGCAGCGCGCAGACCCGCGCGGCCTCCAGCCCCGCGACACCCGCGCCGACAATGACCACCCGGCGGGTTATTGCCGCGCGCGGAATGTCATGCGGCATCGTGGCCTCGCGCCCGGTTGCCGCATTCTGCAGGCACAGGGCATCCCCACCGACATAGATACGGTCGATGCAGTAGCCCGCACCCACGCACTGGCGGATATCGTCCGCGCGCCCCTGCGCGAGCTTGTTGGCGATATGCGGGTCGGCAATGTGCGCCCGTGTCATCGCCACCATGTCCACGTGGCCTTCGGCCACGGCGCGGGCGGCGGTGGCCACATCCATGATGCGCTGGGCATGGAAGACGGGGATGTCCACCTCACGCCTGATCCCGCTGGCCAGATGCAGGAATGGCGCCACCGGAAAGGACATGTTGGGCAGGCTGATCGCGTGCGACATTTCATCGCGCGCCTGACCACCAAGGATATTGACGAAATCGACCAGCCCCCGGCGCGCGTATTCGGAAGCGATCGTGATCGCATCCTCATGCGATATCCCGTCCTTCAGCAGTTCGTCACCGGACATGCGCATGCCCATGACATAATCATCGCCCACGGCCTCACGCATCGCGGTCAGGATCTCGATACCGAAGCGCATGCGGTTTTCCAGCGACCCGCCATATGCGTCCGTGCGGTGGTTGACGGCGGGCGACCAGAACTGGTCCAGCAGATGCCCGTGCGCGCCCGAGACCTCCAGCCCGTCCAGCCCACCTTCCTTGCACCGGCGCGCCGCGTCGGCAAAGGAGCGTACGACCCGGCGGATATCCTCGATTTCCATTTCCTTGGGCACGGAACGCGATGCCTGCTCACGCACGACCGAAGGCGCGATGACCGGCAGCCACTCATCCGTATCCCACCGGGTGCGCCGCCCCATGTGCGTAAGCTGGATCATCAGGGCCGCGCCGTGCTGGTGCACCCGGTCCGAAAACTGCCTGAAATACGGGATGATGCTGTCATCCGCGACCGCGACCTGGTTCCATGGCGTGGCCGGGCTGTCACAATCGACGGATGACGAACCGCCAAACATGGTCAGGCCAATGCCACCCTTCGCCTTTTCGGCATGATAAAGCTGGTAACGTTCCTGGGGCTTGCCATCCTTGGCATAGCCCGGCGCATGGCTCGTGCTCATGATCCGGTTGCGGATCACAAGCTTCTTTATGCGTAAGGGCTTGAACAGTACCTCGGCATTCGCGTTCATTCAGATAACCCAGCGTTACTTTGTTACAGGGAAAGACAGGTATTGACCCGTGCCGTGGACGGTCGCAGCCGCCGTTCATCACGCGGGGCGCAGCCAAAACGGCCGCGATAGGCGGTACTGAAATGGGCGGGGGAAACAAAACCGCAGGCCAGGCTGATATTGGTGATCGACATGCTGGTCTGCTGCAGCAGGCGTCGCGCGCGTTCCAGCCGCACGCCCACCAGATAGACGGCGGGCGTACAGTCGGCATGGCGGCGGAACAGGCGCTCAAGCTGGCGGACGGACAGCCCGGCTTCCGCCGCGATACCACTTATGCGCAGCGGCTGGTCGAGATTACGCTCGATCAGACGCATCGCGCGCATGAGCGGTGCCGGCGCATCCGCCAGGGGAAAGACGGGCTGGGCCTCGCTGCCGGTACGGTTGCGCTCCAGTATGAACTGTGCCGCCACGGCCTGCACATGTTCCCGCCGGAAGCGGGCGGCGACAATGCGCAGCATCATGTCCAGCGGGACCGAACCGCCGGTACAGGTCAGCCGGTCACGGTCGATCACGAACATGTCGTCCGTAATGTCTATTTCAGGAAATTCCTCGCGGATGGCCGAGAGGTTTTCCCAGTGGATGGCGCATCTGTAGCCCCTCAGCAATCCGGCTTCGGCCAGGGTGAAGGTACCGGTGCACAATGCGCCCAGAACAACATCCTGACGGGCCTGCACCCGCAGGAAATTGCGTAGCGAGGACGAACTCGCGGCGCGCACGTTGATCCCCCCGCATACGAAGATGATATCGTACGCCCTGTCCTTGTCGGGCGCTACGGTGGGATACAGCATGAGACCGTTGCTGGCGACCGCGGGTTCCCCGCTCTGGGTCAGGATATCCCATTCATATGCGTTTTCCCGTGTTACGCGATTGGCCATGCGCAGGACCTCGATCGCATTGCTGACGGCAATCATCGAGTAGCTGTTAAGTGTCAGAAAGCCAAAACGGCTCAATCCGGCAAGATCCAGCGGACGGCCCATTGTCAGCGTTCGATGACCAGATCGCTGGTGGGTTTCGCGCAGCACAGCAGGATCATGCCCCGGTCGATCTCGCGCTGGCGGATACCGCCATCATGCTTCATCTCGACAGTGCCCGACACCAGTCGGCATTTGCATGTCCCGCACATGCCCTTGGCACACGAGGCAGGCAGGCGCATGCCCGCCGCCCGCGCAGCCGACAGCACGGGTGTATCCGCGCCGCAACTGATCTCACGCTGGCTTTTGGTAAAGGCCACGTTGAACTGGGCGGCTTCCAGTTCGTCCATGGCCTGGATGATTTCAGGTTCCTGCGCGACCAGCGTGCCGAAATCGAAACTTTCCTCATGATGGCGGGCCATGTCGAACCCGCCATCACGCAGGATATCCCTTACCGCCGCCATGAACGGTGCCGGACCGCAGCAGAAGACCTCACGCTCACGGAAATCGGGCACGGCCAGTTCAAGTGCCGCGGCTGACAGGCGGCCACGATAGCCATCCCATCGCGCGGCGGGGCTGTCATGCTCGCACAGCGTCACGACGCGGAAGTCAGGGTTGACCTGCTCCAGCACGGCCAGTTCGTGGCGGAAGATACGGTCCTGCGGGCTGCGGGCCGCATGGACGAACAGGATGTCCGCGCCGACCATCGTGTCACACAGGGCACGGGACATGGACATCATGGGGGTGATGCCACTCCCGCCCGACAGGAACAGCAGTTTGCGCGCGGGTGTGGGACCACAGGTAAAATCACCCATCGGGCCCAGCGCGCGGACTTCCATCCCCGGACGCAGGTTGTCATGCAGCCAGTTCGATACCTGCCCACCCGGTACGCGCTTGATCGTGATCTCAAGCTTGTCGGGCCGCGTGGGGCTGGATGAAATGGTGTAGCAGCGATTGACCTCCTGCCCGTCGATCATCACCGTCAGGGTCATGAACTGACCGGGCGCGTAGGAGAACAGGCGCGGCTGCGGCGCGGTGAACACGAAGGTCCGCACATCATGCGTTTCGTCACGGACCTGCCGGCACACCAGCACTTCATCACGTTCCGGGTCCCAGAACGGAACCGGGTCCTTGGGGGGGTGGGCAATCATTTCGGACATAAGGCGCTAACTCCGCTCATTCCGCGCCCTGCGAAACGCGCGAAAGGTACCAGGTTATGAATTTCTCGACCAGCCCTTCGGTATACGGCGAATACGGGCCGGGCTGGTAGGCCGGATCCATGGCGCCTTCCTGGGCGATGGCAACCAGGTCGGCATCCTGCTGGTTCGTGGCGTTCCACACATCGGTCAGTTTCGCAAGATCATAATCGACGCCTTCAACCGCATCCTTGTTGACCAGCCATTTGGTGCGGACGAGGGTGTGGCCTTCGTCAATGGGAATGGCGGAGAAGGTCACGATATGGTCACCCATGAAATGATGCCATGAGTTCGGCTGCGTCCAGAATGACAGGCCACCCGACGCGGCATCGCTGATCGTGCCGAGCGGCAGGCGGCAGGCGGCACGGGTGTCCATCGTCTGGCTTTCACCGCTACGGTCGATGGGCAGGCGCTCCGTGCGGAAGCCGGTCACGCGGTCGGCCAGGTGCTCCACCTCGGCCGAGGGCAGGCCCGCCGCTTCCCATCGGGCGCAGGACGCATGGCGCAGTTGCTCGTAGCGCTCGGCCTCGACGCGCCCTTCCTCATCAAGCGATTCGGGGGCAAAGCCAAAGCCGTATGCAAAAAGCGGGACGGTCAGTTCCGGATGGTTGGGGCCGCAATGATAACATTCGCGGTTGTTTTCCATCACCAGCTTCCAGTTGCCGTTCTCGATCAGATCGGCCTGGTGGGCGACGCGGGTATTGCGGATGTCATGCGGTGCCAGGTACGGCTCCATGATGGCCGCCATGTCCTCGATATCGGCTGGCGCTTCCTCAGCCAGGCAGATGAAGAGCAGCCCACCGACCGAACGCAGGTGCACCGGCTTCAGACCATGGCAGCCACGATCGAAATCGGGGGCCATGTGCTCGGCGAATTTCAGGTTGCCATCCAGGTCGTATGTCCATGAATGATAGGGACAGACGATGTTGCCGATGATCGTCTTGCCTTCGGGGATCATCCGCGCGCCACGGTGGCGGCATACGTTGTGGTATGCCCGCACTTCACCCGCGTCATCGCGCAGGATGATGACCGAGGATGGCCCGATGTTGACCACCATGGCGTCGCCTTCCTCGGCCACGTCGGGTTCGACACCGACATAGATCCAGTGGCGGCCAAAGATCTCTTTCATATCCGTCCGGAAGATCTCCGGACTGGTATAAAATGGCGCTTCCAGGGAAAAACCAGGCTTGCGCCGCGCCACCAGTTCCCTGACCGATACCACGCTGTCATTGGCCATCACGGAGGACCTTTCCTGAGAGAGTGCACATCTGTGCTGTGAACATTATTATTCCAATCACGCCACCCCTTATGCGTGGAGGCGACACATTGTTATGCCGCAACGACTTTATTGCATCCCGTCGCCGGCGTATCAAAGACCGGCCTGCCGCCGCCACGGCACCCCGCCCACCGGGTGTCCCGGCCGGAACACGCTGTGTGCCAGACGCATTCCGGCGCGGGCATCAGGGCCGGATGCCCTGACATGGTTACAGCAGGTTGCGGGGTATCGATTCGGCCCATTCCTGCGTCAGCACGTTCTCATCCTTTTCCGAGGCTTCCAGCGTGGAGGCGATATGGAAGTGCTCCGTATCCGATGTCATTTCCGTTCTCAGCCGCAATTTAACATGGCTGCCCGGCCGCTCCAGTTCATAGGACTGGGTCAGGACATAACGCGCGGAAAGCGGATCATCATCGCGTATGCTCAGTTCACGGCGCATATCGTGGCTGACCGTGGTGTCGGTCTCGTCAAAACGCACGACGCCGGTGCCAAAGACCCCGCCTGCGGCGTCGGTCACGTAGGTCATGACATCATTGACATAGTCCTGCTGGCTGAAGCGCTGCAGGCTGCCCGGCGCAAGCTGGGTCACGGGTGTGGCAGGCCCGTGGGCCGGTGGCGGGAAAACGACCTCCGGCATGTCCCCATCCGGCAGGCAGGGCAGGCGCAACTGCCCGCCGGAGCGGACCGAAAGGGTCACTGCCGTGGGGGCGGGCCAGATCAGCGGCCAGTAGCAGGTGCCGATCGCGATGCGGATGCGGTGGCCCGCTGGAAACCTGTGGCCGCAGGCCTTGAGGGAAATCGCGACATCATACCATTCACCCGGCACCAGGGCTTCGGGGTGTTCGTGGCCGTTGCGGTGCGTCAGGTTGAAGACCTGGTAGCTGACACGCTCCACCTGCCCGTCGGGCAGGACATCGGACAGGCGCACCACGATCTGGGCCACCGGCGCATCGGCCGCAAGGGCCAGGCGCAGTTCCGGCTGCCCGAGCACACGGTACCCGCTTTCCAGCGGCAGTGTTTCGAACACCAGCGACTCGCCATCATCGGGGCGCTGGTCCACGGGCATTTCCCCCTTGCACCCAACGCCCATCCATTCTCCCGCCGTACGCCCCTGGCTGTGGGGGGAGCGGATGCGCCAGACCTGTTCTCCCGCCACATCGGGCGCACCCAGATGACCATCGGAACGGATCGACAGCACCTGCGCGTCCAGCGCATCCGGGTTTACCCCCACCCATCGTCCCGCACTGACGGGCCGCGTCGCGGCGGGGGGTATCGGATCTTCCAGCCAGGCCCGCAACGGTGGATCATCCATCACGCCCGTATCCGTATCCTTAAGCCACTGGTCCCACCAGCGCAGGGCTTCCTGCAGGAAACCGATGGCTGGTCCGGGCACGCCATCCTGCGGGTAGATATGCCCCCACGGGCCGATAATGCCGCGCGTGGGGACGGAAAGGCTGGCAAGCAGTCGCGGCACCGTATTGGTGTAGCTGTCGGCCCAGCCACCCACGGCCAGGACGGGACAGGTTATGCTGCCGTAATCCGTGCAGACCGAACCATGCTGCCAGTATGCGTCATAGCTCTGGTGCCGCATCCATATGGCCGGGAAAAAGGGCAGCGTACGCATGCGCTCCAGCCAGATGCGCCGCCAGTCCGCGCCCACGATGGCCGGATCCGGCGGGCGGGACTGGAACATCATCATGATGCTGCCCCACCACAGATTGTCATTGAGCAGGCAGCCGCCCATGTAGTGGATATCATCCGTAAAACGGTTATCGGTGGAATAGACGGTAATGATGGCCTTCAGCGCGGGGGGGCGACGCGCGGCGACCTGAAGGGAATTGAACCCGCCCCATGACTTGCCCATCATGCCCACGCGGCCCGAACACCATGGCCGGGCGGCAATCCACTCTATGACCTCAAGCGCGTCATCCTGCTCCTGGCCGAGATATTCATCGGCAAGATGGCCATCCGATTCCCCCGACCCGCGCATGTCCACACGCACGGCAGCGTAACCATAGGCGGCGAAATAGCTGTGCATGGGTTCATCCCGGTCACGCGTTCCATCGCGCTTGCGATAGGGGATGTATTCCAGGATGGCGGGCACCGGATGGTCCGCCGCATCATCGGGCAGCCATATCCGTGCGCCCAGACGGCATCCGTCACGCATCGTGATCCAGATATGTTCTTCTACCGTTGTGGCCAACTACTTTCTCCACTACTTTTATAAAGAAATATTTTACATTTTACTTCCGGTAAAAATCCATGAATTACTCATGTCCCCATCTGTGCGGGAGACATATATTTCCGGCACAGTGCAATACCGGCAACACCCATGGCCGTAAGCACGGCCACCGTGGCCCAGTACGGCGTGGGGGCAAGGTGGCCCCACAGCATGCCGACCCATCCGCTTGTGATGTTACCGGCGAAAATCGTGAGGTACCATATCGCCATCGGCACCGAATTGCGCACGGACGACCCCTGTCGTGAAAACAGCCCCATGGCGGCCGGACTGAAATACAGGTCGCCGATTTCCCAGGTCACCAGGTACATCACGATCGTCCACGTTGCGGGCGCATGATGATTGAGCACCATGGCAAGCACGACAAGAAAAATCTGGGATGAGAGGATGATCAGCATGCCGGTCGTCATCTTGCGCATGGCGGACGGTTCGCACACCCGGCGTGCCTGCATGCGCCATACCGCCATCAGGGCGGGGGTGCCCAGCAGCACGACAAGCGGCGGCACCGACTGCACCCACACCATGCCGACACCCGCCGTGCCCGGCACCATCCAGCGCATCATGCTGTTGGCCTGCTGTTCATAGCTTATCCAGATGAACACGCATGACAGCGCAAGCCCCGCCACCAGCCAGCCCGCATGCCTGCCTTGTGGCCCGCCAGGCCCATCCTGTGGCGCCGGGGGCGCATCCGGCGGGGGAAGCATGCGCGCGGGCAGCCAGAAATGCCCCCCCACGACATACAGCACCACCCCGAATATCATGCCCACAGACGTCGCCATGAACGCGGCATCCCACCCCGCACGGGCAACCAGAACCGCACAGACCACGGGTGCAAGGGCCGCCCCGATATTGATACCCATGTAGAAAATGGAGAAACCCCGCTCACGCCGCCTGTCACCAGGGGCATACAGATCGCCCACCTGTGCCGCGATATTACCTTTTATGCCACCGGTCCCGATGGCGATGAGCAGAAGGGCCACCAGAAAGAAACCGGATACCGGAAGAAGCAGGTGGCCCGCCACGATCAGAATGCCACCGGCAATGATCAGCCGTGACTTGCCCATGCCCCGGTCAGCAAGATAACCGCCTACAAGGGGGGTGAAATAGACGAACCCCGAATAAAGCCCATAGACCTGCGACATGACAATGGACATGTCAGCGGCGTGGGGATCGAGATGCAGCAGGCGGCAGAACGCGTTCAGGCCGAAAACGGTGCCATGGCCGGGCCGGAACAGCACGCTGCCCATGTAGAGGACAAGAAGCGCCCGCATGCCATAAAAGGAAAACCGCTCCCACATCTCCACCTGGGTCAGCACGAACAGGCCAGCGGGATGACCCAGTATTTCCTGCCGCCGCCAATTACGGCCCGACCCGGCGCCTAATCCCCCCATGCAGCCCCCGGCCAGAAAATGATCATGATCGCTGCCTTTCAGGGTATGGAAAAGGAATGCACCCGCCATCACGCCCGCGGGCCACCCGCCGGGACGTCCGCCCCCCGGCATGGTGGTCGCCGCACGGCCCTGCCCATTCCCGCATCACATGGTACGGCCACGGCAATCGGTACGGCAGTCCGGGACATGTCGGGACAGGCCAGCGCGACATGGCGCATTCCGCTGGATACGGAACCGTAACATATTCTACCCACCGGATGGCGGCATCCGTCAATATCGTTAAACGTTTTTTACCCTGTCCGGACATCATGAAGGCCCGGCCGGCATGGTGGTCCGCGCCCTCCATCCCCATAAATAAGGCTGACGGGTCGGCTGCATGCAATCCCGTGGCGTCCCTGATACTTTAACCTGATCCGGACAGATGCCATAGCTAGGGGGCGTAAGACCCATGTCAGCATCCATGCGGGATACACGTTCATGACACGATCATCCGTGACGGGCCGGCGCCGGTTCCTGCAATATGGCACGGCGGCACTTGCGGCGGCCACGCTGCCTGAAAACGTGCGGCGCGCGCTGGCCATTCCGGCACGCTCCGTATCGGGCACGATCACCGACGTGAAACATGTGGTGATCCTGATGCAGGAAAACCGCTCGTTCGACCATTATTTCGGAACCCTGCGCGGGGTACGCGGCTATTCGGACCCACGTGCCATAACCCTGCCCGGTGGCGCATCGGTGTTTGAACAGCCCGCCGGGCCGGGGCGGACGGTCCTGCCCTTCCGCTTCAATACACACGAAACGGGTGCGGAATGCCTGCCCAGCCTCAACCATGACTGGAAAGGCAGCCAGCAGGCATGGAACAGATGGGACTGCTGGGTCCCGCACAAGACCGAAATGACGATGGGATACTTCACGCGCGAAGACATTCCCTATTACCACGCCCTGGCGGATGCCTTCACCATTGGCGACAGCTACCATGCCTCCCTGTTCGGACCCACAAACCCCAACCGGCTGTTCCTGTTTTCCGGCACCAGCGGCCTTGCGGTCGGCGATAACGCGCAGCAGGCCGTGGCCAACATCGATGACGGCAACTGGACCGGCGAAATGGCGCATGACGACCCCCGTTTCCGTGCCTATCGCTGGAACACCTATGCCGACCGCCTGCTCCGCCATGGCATAAGCTGGAAACTCTATCAGGAATACGACAACTTCGGGGACAATGCGCTGGCCTATTTTGCCCGGTTCCGCAATCTGGACCGTTCATCCACCCGGTGGGCACGCGCACGGTCGATCGCGCCGGGCTCCACCGCACGGAATGCGGCGCAATCCGAAGGGCGTTTCCTGCTGGCGGAATTCGAACGTGACATTGCCGGGGGCAGACTGCCACAGGTATCATGGATCGTGGCACCCACGGCCCTGACCGAACACCCCGATGCCCCACCGGGTTATGGGGAATTCCTGATTTCGCGCATGATGGACATATTCGTCCGCCATCCCGAAACCTGGGCCAGAACCGTTTTCATCCTGAACTATGATGAAAACGACGGCTTTTTCGATCATGTCCCCGCCCCTGTTCCCGCGCTGGATCCGGCACAGGGGGCCTCCAACGTCTCAACCCGGGGCGAGAGTTATTTCGGCGTGCCGGTCGGGCTTGGCCCGCGTGTTCCCCTTCTTGCCATTTCTCCATGGAGCAAGGGCGGATGGGTATGTTCCGAGGTGTTTGACCATACATCGGTCATCCGCTTTCTGGAAAAACGCTTTGGCGTGCATGAACCCAACATCACGCCATGGCGGCGCAGCGTGTGCGGCGACCTGACATCCCTGTTCGATTTCAGCGTTGAACCACAGCCCCTGGCTGCGGACCTGCCAGATACTACCACCTACCTTGCCGATACCCATCGTGCCTGCATGCTGGCGCCACCCCGTGTTCCGGAACGGCAGTCCATGCCCGTGCAGGAACCCGGACAACGCCCGGCGCGTGCCCTGCCCTATCGCATGACCGCCAGCGCACAGGTCGTGGGGACGGATATCCATCTGGCATTCAGCAACACGGGTACGGCCGGTGTCGTACTGCGCGTAGACTGGGGGGAACCGCAGGGACCACGACATTACACCATCGCCGCCGCATCCGGCATGACGGCAACGGGCAGTATCCCGGCCGGACCCGTCATCGTACAGGGTCCGAATGGGTTCCTGCGGGAATTCAGGCTGGAATCCGCTCCGGCACTACAGGTGCATGAACACTATCATCCCCAGTCGGGCTGCATTGCCCTGTCTTTCCACAACCGGTCCCCCACCGCCATGACCGTGCATGTCCGCATGGACTCCCATGACGGCGTAGCTGCATGCGATATTCCGGTGCCATCCCGGTCCCGCGCCCGGGGGGAATGGAACATCACCGTATCCGACCACTGGTACGACCTGCACGTCACCTGCAATACCCACCCGCGTGCCTGCTGGCGGCTGGCCGGACATATGGAAACAGGCCGCCCCAGCCGCAGCGATCCCTCTATCGGACGGATCATGTCCTGACCGGTGGAAATATTGCGGCCAAATAACGTCCCGAAGCCACCAGGGCCGCAGCACGACCACGTGACCGGACACCGGCGGCACCGGACTTCACATCATAGGCCCATTTATCCTTCCGCAATCATGGTACGGTCACGAAACGGATTCGGGTTTCGCCATTCGTTTCTGGTAACAAACATTTTATGAATTTCTGAAATCAGCCTATGGAGATGGTGAATTCCGCTATATGGTGCATATGGTCCAAAACAATAATTTTGACAAATTGGCAATGTTTTCATTAATTAAGAAGTGCTGTCGAATATTTTCAATCGGATGTCGCAGTAATTATGGCCGCATCGAAGCGTGTCGTATCCTATCGTAATACCGGGCTAAAAAATCACTTCCTGTAAGAAACTAGCAAGTATCTTGGGAATTGTATCTTCCCGAATACACATCAAGACAATAATTTGGTATTCATTTTGGGGTAAGCAGACGGAATTAGGAAGCGTTCCCGATAAACCGCAACCCAGGAAATGCAGCCAGACCATGTCTCTACATATGTTTTCAAGTGTAGGAGTCTGACTAAATGCAATTATGGTCTGTTCTTCGTTGTACACTCCTGTCCGCCCTGTTCCTGTCCTGCGCGCAGGGCGCGCTGGCGGCGAGTGTCACAACACCCTCTATCGGTTCAAAGCGCACAGGTGGAAAAAGCACACCCACATCGACCGCGCACCAGGCATCCGCCACCAGCGCGTCCGCGCCGCGCCGCAGTGCGGCGGAAACGCTCAGCGTGAGCGTCGCGCGCCACCATGACCACGGCAGTGTCCAGACCATAACATCGGAAATGCTGTCGCGATCCGTGCCGGGCACCAACCCGCAGAAGGTCCTGGCCACCCAGCCGGGCATCATGTTCCAGTCCGATGACCCGCAGGGCATGGATACCTGGTCAAACCAGTTCTACATGCATGGCTTCCTGCAGAACCAGATCGGCATGACGCTTGACGGCATTCCGCTGGGTGACCAGGAATTCCATTCCGCCAATGGCCTGAACACGACAGCCGCCATTTCATCGGAAAACGTCGGGCGCATGGATGTCTCCATGAGCGCGGGCGCCGAACACGTGGCCAGCACCAGCAACCTGGGTGGCGCCGTGGAATACTTTTCCAGCGACCCGACCCACAAGCGCCACCTGACCACATCCCAGACATTTGGCAGCAACGCCACGTACCATACCTTCATCCGCGCGGATAGCGGCGACCTGAACAAGACGGGCACCCGCTTCTACATGTCCTACATGCGCAACGACATGGAAAAGTGGAAAGGCGGCGGCAACCAGTTCGCCCAGCAGGTCAACGCCAAGCTCGTGCAGCCGATCGGGCATGAAAGCTCGATTTCCGCCCTGTTCGACTGGTCGGACAAGGATCTGTACAACTATCAGGACATGTCCTTCGACATGCTCCAGAACGGTGGCTACAACATCGACAACTTCATTGGCACGCCAAACGCCTATGCCAAGGCCTACCGTTCGGCACTGTCACTGAACGGTCTGCCGGGGGGCAAGCTGCCCGCAAGCTATTCCAAGATGTCCGACCCGTGGGATGCATCCTATTATGATGGCGCGACGGTGGAACGTGACTATCTGGGCGGGATCAATTTCGATTTTGCGCTGACCCATCGCCTGCGCTGGAAAACGGTGGCGTATGGCCAGGGCCAGTACGGCCGTGGATCATGGGCCAACCCCTATGTGGCCTCGCCCGACGGGGCGCCGCTGATCGAACAGATCACGGTTACCCATAATCAGCGCTACGGCATTACCTCTGCGCTGCATTACAACATCGCGCATAACGAGATCAGTGCGGGCGTATGGTATGAAAACTACCATACCTCAATCGGGCGTAACGCCTATTCGGAACCCGTGCTGGGCCAGGGCTCTCCGTTCAACGTGCTGGGTTCCCTGCCCTCCCCGTTTGAATCACTGTGGGGGCAGAGCATCAATTCCAACAGCTTTACCGCCTTTGTTCAGGATACCTATCACCCGATTTCGAACCTTTCGGTGCATTTCGGCTTCAAGTCACTGCTGGAAACCGTCCGGGGCGGGGAAACAGACAACCTGGAATCCTATACCGGCGTGGGTGCGCTTGCATCCGGCAGTGTCACGACCGCCAAGGCCTTCCTGCCGCATATCAGCGCGGACTGGCATTTCCTGAAACATCATGAACTGTTCTTCGACGTTGCCGAAAACGTAAAAGCCTACCCGATTTCCGGCTTCAAGGAAGGTGCGTCCCCCTTTGCCGTCAGCCAGACCGCGTATAACCAGATCCAGCAGAGCGGGGGCCTGAAGCCGGAAACGGACTGGAACTACGCTGTCGGCTACCGGTATTCCGACAAGCTGATCCTGGCATCGCTGTTTGTCTATCACACCGATTTCCACAACCGCCTGCAGCAGATCACGTCAGGCACGATCGTCAACCCGATTTCAACCGTGGCCAATGTCGGCACGGTCAACATGAACGGCGTGGATGCGGGACTGACATTGCGGCCGATCAGGAACCTGTCGATCTATAACAGCATAAGCTACAACCACGCGACCTATGCGGATAACGTCATATCCGAAGGGACCGTCTACCACACCCATGGCCAGCAGATCGTCAACTACCCGCGCTTCATGTACAAAGGCAGCATCTCCTATATGTACAAGGGCGTGGATATGCATGTCGACACCCAGTACATGGGCCAGCGCAACTTCAGCTATACCGGTGACATGCGTGTTCCGGGCTACTGGATCGAAACACTGGGCCTGCGCTACCGCATGGAGAATTTCGGGCGCTTCAACCGCCGTCTCGACTTTGTGAAGAACCTGACTTTCTCTTTTGATATCTATAACCTTGCCAACCAGAAATATATCGCCACAACAGGTGAGAACGGCAACCCGATGACAGGTGACTACCAGTCCTTCCTGGTCGGCGCGCCCCGTCAGTTCTTTGGTTCGGTCAAGGCGGAATTCTAGGACAGACCCGTTTCCGTCATTTCATTTCGTTAAAGTAATGCATGCAGAGTAGTCAGAAAACATGATAAGACGCCGACGGTTCATGGAACTTCTTTCCGGCACCTGCCTGGGGCTGGAACTGGTCACGACCAACTGCTCTGCAACATTCGCGGCACCATCGCCCGATACATCAGGGGTCCATGTAACCGAAAACATATGGATTCCCATGCCCGATGGCAGACGACTGGCCGCAAGGCTGTTCCTGCCACCAGGCCAGCAGGCGACCCCTACGGGGGTCGTCATCGAATATCTCCCCTATCGCAAGCGCGATGCCTACCGGTACCGTGATGATATTGCCGGACCGGGACTGGCCAGCCGCGGCATCGGGCTGATCCGCATAGATATCCGCGGCACCGGTGATTCCGAAGGCATCATTGATGACGAATACAACCCGCCCGAACAGGATGACCTGCGCCACGTGATCGACTGGCTTGTGGCGCAGCCATGGTGCAACGGCCATGTCGGCATGCGGGGCATTTCCTACGGGTCCTTCAACGGCCTGCAGGCGGCTGAAAAGGGCTATCCCGCGCTGAAGGCCATCGTATCCGCCTGCGGGACGGAACAGCGCTATCTGGACGACATCCACTATCGTGGCGGATGCATGGTCCAGAGCCAGCTGGACTGGGGCATGGAATGGCAGGTCATCATGCGCGCGGCCCCCGATCCCGAGATTGTGGGGGCCGGGCAATGGCGCGCGTTGTGGCAGGAACGACTGGATGCGGTGGCACCTGTCGGCCTGTCGTGGATGGCGCACCAGCGCAAGGACCAGAAATGGACCTATGGCTCCATCCAGGATTACAGCGCGATCCGGTGCGCCATCTTCCATGTTGGCGGCATGCTGGACTCGTACGTCAATTCCGGGCCGCGCCTCATGGAGCTTGCGCCCCATGTGCCGCAAAAGGCGCTGATCGGGCCATGGACCCATAAATGGCCGGGCTACCCCGACCCGCCGGGCCATACCGGGGCACCGGCCTTTGTCGCCAACGGGATTCCCGGCCCCGGCATCGACTGGCTGCCCGTTGAAGCCCGGTGGTGGCGCCACTGGCTGATGGGGGAAGAAAACGGAATCATGGACGGCCCCGCCCTGTGGGCCTTCCGCGAAGATGCGCCACCCGGCCTGTTCTTCCCGCAGGATACGCCCGGCCAGTGGACCAGCAGCCAGACATGGCCGCCACGGCACCACAGGGCACGCGTGTTCCATTTCTCGTCCGACGGGCTGAAGCGCGAACCCCACCACGGCAGTCCGCTCGTCCTGCGCACGAATCTTACGACCGGTTTCTCGACCCCCACGACCTATATTACCGGGGACCCGGATTCATGGTGGCGCGACCAGTCCCGTGATGATGCGCAGAGCCTGGTGCTGGATACGCCGCCACTCGAGACCGCCCTTGACCTTATGGGGCAGCCTGTCTTCCGCATAAGGGTCAGTTCCAGCGAGCCCGTTGCCAAGCTGTTCGTCCGGCTGAACGAAGTCATGCCCGATGGCTCGTCCCGCCCGGTCAGCAACGCCATACTCAACCTGACCCATCGTGACAGCGACAGCGAGCCATCCCCCCTTGTTCCGGGGCAGGAATATGATGTCTGCCTGAAGGGACTGTTCGCGTGCTACCGCTTCGCACCCGGCAGCAGGCTGCGCGTGGCGCTGAGCGAAAGCTGGTGGCCGGTTACGTGGCCTTCACCCCGCATGGTAACGCTGCGGATCATGCCACGACATTCCTCGGTCGAACTGCCGCTTGCCCCGGACCGTGAAACGCCGCCCCTGCCCTTTACCGTACTGGCCGAGCGCTACGACCACCATGGCCTGCCGCCGGCCCCCTACCATGACAGCCTGCATGACGTACGGATTTCCGGGCCGGAGGGGCAACGGACCTTCACGCTGGAATACGGCTCCCGCCAGCCACAGGTCAGGCCGGTTCCGGGCCTGACAACATTGATGGGCGACGCAACCTATGCCCGCCGTGTCATACGTGAGGACGATCCCGGCAGCGCCGTAATGGAATCCGAATGCAGCAGCATCTATGTCCACAAGGGGCAGAAAGTCATGCTGCGGGCCAATATCGTGGTCTCCTGTGATTCCACATCATTCCATGGCACCGAAAGTTTCGAGGCATGGCTGAACGGGAAACGGATCATGCAGCGGCAATGGACACGAAGCTGTCCACGTGACCTTGCATGATCCCGCGCGCATCATGACCCGCTACCGTTTAACCCGTTTTACTTATCATTCAGTAACTGAAAAGGATTTCTCATGACCGAGCAGCCTAATATCCTGATCCTCATGGCGGATCAGTTAAGGGCATCGGCTCTGCCTGCGTATGGAAATACGGTTGCAAAAACGCCAAACCTGAACCGTCTGGCGGACCGTTCCGTCATTTTTGAAAATGCCTACTGCAATTTTCCCCTGTGCGCGCCCTCGCGCTCGGTTTTCATGTCCGGGCAGCTGGCAACGCATATCGGCGCGTTTGACAACGCAGCCGAATTCTCTTCCCAGACCCCGACCTTCGCCCATTACCTGCGCACCTTTGGGTATGAGACAATCCTGTCGGGCAAGATGCATTTCTGCGGCCCCGACCAGCTTCATGGTTTTGAAAAGCGCCTGACAACCGACATCTATCCCGCCGATTACAACTGGACGCCGGACTGGACGCGCTTTGATGAGCGACTGGAATGGTACCACACCATGCATTCAGTCACCGAAGCTGGCAAATGTGTCCGGACGAACCAGCTGGATTTTGACGAGGAAGTGGTCTTCAACGCCCGCCAGAAGCTGTTCGACATGGCACGCGAACCGGGACAGCGCCCGTTTGCAATGGTCGTCTCCCTGACCCATCCACACGATCCCTTCACCATTCCCGACCCGTGGTGGAGCCTGTACACCGATGAGGAAATCGATGACCCGGTCGTGCCTGAACCACCAGGTACGGACCCGCATGCAAAACGGCTCCGTCACGTGAACGGCGCGGAACTGCTGCAACCGACACCCGCACAGGTCAAGACGGCGCGCCGGGCCTATTATGGTGCCTGTTCCTTTGTCGACCACCAGTTCGGCATCCTGCTTGATACGCTGGAGGCAACGGGCTTTGCGGAGAATACCATCGTCATTGTCATGGCCGATCATGGCGAGATGCTGGGCGAACGCGGCATGTGGTACAAGATGAGCTTCCATGAGGACGCATGCCGCATTCCGCTGCTGATCAGCGCACCCGGCCGCTTTGCCCCGCACCGGGTGTCCGAATGTGTCTCTCTTGTTGACCTGCTGCCGACCCTGGCGTCCGTCGCATCCCCTGACTGGAAGGAACAGGCGCCCACCCGCTTCCTTGATGGCCATTCCCTGCTGCCCCACTGCATGGGGGAAGGCGGGACCGATGGCGTGTATGGTGAATACACGGCGGAAGGCGCCGTGGCCCCCATGGTCATGATCCGGCGTGGGCAGTACAAATTCATCCACTGCCCCGCGGACCCGGACCAGCTGTATGACCTGAAGCAGGACCCCTACGAACTGAACAACCTGGCGGCACTGCCGGAACACGCCGCCCTGACGGAGCAGTTCCGTGCGGAGGTCGCGCGCGAGTGGGATATTCCCGCGCTTCATGAAGCGGTACTGGCCAGCCAGGAACGACGGAGCTTCGTGGCAAGGGCGCTGGCAAAGGGCCAGCAGTCACCATGGGACCACCAGCCCGACCGTGATGCATCGTCGATGTATATCCGCAGCCACATGGACCTCGAGGTTCTGGAAAAACGCGCGCGCTTCCCCACGGTCGCCCATCACGAATGATGCCCTGATCGGCCATGCCGTAACCTGAAGCCGGTTTTCATCCCATTCGTGGGGGCTGCAAGGCCACCATGGATGGGATTTCGTTTTTTTGTTGAAACCATTTATCTGACACAAAATCATTCCTGAGCATTTGTTTACATCCGACATCATGCTGCATGATAAAGTCATGCACTTCCGAAATTCAGTCACAAATTCAGCAATTTAAATTATCTCCCGAACCGGGCCTGTTTGGCCTTGCGCTCCTGTAAGTTTCTTATGCAGAATAAATTTCCGCCCGGTTTTTCCAGTAAAGGATACGCCGTCTGTCATGCGCCGCCTTTTTCTTGTACTGTTTCTTGCGCTCGGATTACCTTCCGCCGCACGGGCTGCTGACCCGGCGGCCTGCCACACGGTCCGGCTGGCCGATGTGGGATGGACCGATGCCTCTGCCGTGACAGCCGTGGCGGCGGAGATGTTCGATGCACTGGGATATGCCACCACAACCCCCATGGTCACGCTGAGTGTCGCCTATCTCAGCATGAAATCCGGACAGATCGACGCCTTCCTGAGCAACTGGAACCCCACGGGTGTTACAGCCATCGCCCCCTACCTGAAGGATGGCAGCGTAAAGCAGATTGCGGTCAACCTGAGCGGTGGCCATTTCACCCTTGGCGTGCCGGACTATGTCGCAGCACAGGGCCTGCGCGACTTCAAGGACATCGAGGCATGGGGGCCGAAGCTCCATCGTGTCATCTACGGCCTTGAATCCGGAAATGACGGTAACGCCATGATCCTGAAGATGATCAAGAACAACGATTTCGGGCTGCAGCACTTCCGTCTGGTCGAAAGCAGCGAACAGGGCATGCTCAGCCAGGTGTCACGCTCGATCGACAGCCATCGCCCGATCGTGTTCCTGGCGTGGGAACCCCACCCGATGAACATAGACTACAGGATTACCTACCTGACCGGTGGGGAACGTATTTTCGGGGCCGGGGCGTATGTCGATACCGTCACCCGCGCCAGTTATGAAACCGCATGCCCGAATGCCTACCGCTTCCTCAGCCAGATCCGGTTCTCGGTCCAGGACGAGAACATCCTGATGAAGGCGGTACAGGACGACCACATCCCGCCACGCAGGGAAGCACGGGACTGGTTGCGCACCCATCCCGACGTTTTCGGGCCCTGGCTGAAAGATGTCACGACGTTTGACGGACAGCCGCCACTGGACGCCGTGCGCAACCATCTGGGCATTCATTAAGGACAGACCCGTCATCATGAAAAATCTGGAACTCTGGATTACATCGCACAAGCTACCGGTTGGCGCGGTCATGGCGCATCTTGTCGATTTTGTACGCAAGCATGGCATGTTCTTCTTCAACTCGGTCAGTGATGTCATCGGGTATTTCGCCGATGGCCTGACGGACCTGCTGCTCAGCATTCCGCCGCTGCTCATGCTTGTGCTCTTTACCGGGGGTGCCTATCTGGCACGCCGCTCGATCGGACTTGCAACCCTGGTCGGGCTGGGGCTGCTTTTCATCATTAACCAGGGGTACTGGCAGGAAACGATGGGCACCCTGTCCCTCGTGCTGTTCTCCACCCTGATCTGCCTGCTTATCGGGGTGCCGCTGGGCATTGCCGCGGCCCACCGCCCATGGCTTGCGCGCCTGCTCCATCCCGCACTTGATCTCATGCAGACGCTGCCCACCTTCGTGTACCTCATTCCGACCCTGATCCTGTTCGGCCTCGGTACGGTTCCGGGCATGATTTCCACCATTGTCTTCGCCATTCCCGCACCGATCAGGATGACGGAAATGGGAATCGCATCCGTGCCGCGCGCCCTGCTTGAAGCGGGAGAATCCTTTGGCACCACCCCCCGGCAGCTATTGTGGAAGATCGAGATTCCATCCGCCCTGCCCATGATCCGCGCGGGCCTGACGCAATGCATCATGCTCAGCCTGTCCATGGTGGTGATCGCGGCACTGGTTGGCGCGGGTGGACTGGGCGTTCCCGTCGTGCGCGCGCTCAACACCGTGCAGGTTGATACAGGATTTGAATCCGGATTCGCGATTGTTCTGCTCGCCATCATTCTGGACCGGCTGTGCCGTGCAAAAGGAACTTCTTGATGACTACGGCACTTGCCTTCAGCCATGTCGACATTCTCTTCCATCGTCAGAAAAACAAGGCTGCCCTTGCCCGTGCGCTGACCCTGCTGGACCAGGGCCGCACGCGTGAGGAAATTGCCCGTGAAACCCAGGTCACGGTGGGTGTGGCGGATGCGAACCTGAGCGTCGAACGCGGCGAGATCAGTATCCTGATGGGGCTTTCGGGCTCGGGAAAATCCACGCTGCTGCGTGCCGCAAACGGGCTGAACAAGACGGTGCGGGGCGAAGTACAGATTGGCAACGGGGTCGCATATGTCGATCTTGCGAACTGCGATGACGAGACACTGCGCGACATCCGCAAGACGCGCATTGCCATGGTGTTCCAGAATTTCGGCCTGCTGCCGTGGCGTACGGTACGCGACAATGTGGGGCTGGGCCTGGAACTGCGCGGTGTTGTTCCATCGATCCGGCAGAAGATGGTTGATGAAAAGCTGGAACTGGTCGGCCTGTCACGCTGGGCGGATGCGCGCATAAGCGAACTGTCGGGTGGCATGCAGCAGCGTGTGGGGCTTGCGCGCGCCTTTGCCACCGATGCCGACATCCTGCTGATGGACGAACCCTTTTCCGCACTGGACCCGCTTATCCGGCGCAAGCTGCAGGATGAACTGCTCAATATCCAGCAACAGCTCAAGAAAACGATCATCTTCGTCAGCCACGATATTGATGAAGCCCTGAAGATCGGCAACCAGATCACGATCATGCGCGAAGGCCGCATCGTGCAGACCGGCACGCCCGATGATATCCTCTTCCGTCCCGTCAATGACTATGTGCGGGAATTCATACAGCACATGAATCCCCTGCCGGTCATGAACGCCCGGTCCGTCATGCGCAGGCTGTCCGACCTGACCGAGGGGGAAGACGGCTTTGTCCTGCTTGACAGGGCAGGCTTCTACCGGTTCGACTACGTATCGGGGCAGTTGCGGAGCATGGATGGCACATTGCTCGAACTCCAGCAGCACATGGCGGTGCCCGACACACAGGAATGCACGATCCGGCCCGGCGTCACGCAGTGCGTTCCCACCGGCACGTCGCTGCACACCGTGGCCATCCTGCAGCAGCGCAGCGACATGCCGGTGCTGATTCATGACGGGGGTGAAATCATCGGCCTGTGTGACAGTAGCGACATCATCAACGGGATGACCGGCATACTCAAGGGCTAGTATCAGGACAGAAACGACCGGATCGGGGCAATCATGCCGGAGCGTTCCATCACGGCCTGTCGTAATTTGAAAACATGATGACGCCATTTTCAATTCCACTGTCAAATCCTGCGGGCCCTAATATATGATCCTGGCGTGGCCCGGCCTGGTTGCATCCGCCTGCTGCCCGTATTATTTGGCTCTCTTGCCTTTTCCGGAGTTTCATCATGTTGGGTATCCTTGACCGGGCTGTCTCCCGGCCACTTTTCCATACAATGGATGTGGTCGGGGCCATCAGGCGCATCGGGATGGTGCACGCGCCTGCCCATCCCTCCCCGACAAGGATGACATGACGGCATCCGGCCATAATTTTCTTCATCACGCGTTTTATGGAATGCAATGTCCTTAACTGTTGAGACCATGACAGGGGCAGGGATCGCCAGCGTCATACCGGCCCTGGCGCGACTGCGTATTACGGTATTCCGTGAATGGCCCTACCTCTATGCCGGCGATGACCCGGTTTATGAGGAAGCCTACCTGGCCCCCTATGTAAACAGCCCTGGCACCGCCATCATCATTGCCCGGCATGGCACCGAGATCGTGGGGGCGTCGACCTGCCTGCCCCTGAAGGACGAGGCACCGGCCATACAGGCGCCCTTTGCCCGGCGCGGCCTGGCGCTGGAGCCGTTCTTCTATTTTGGTGAATCCGTGGTACTGCCGCAATGGCGGGGGCATGGGCTGGGCAAGCGCTTCTTCATGGAACGCGAAAAGCAGGCGCGGCGCATGGGCGCAGGGTTTGCCGTCTTCTGCGCGGTCAGGCGTGCGCCGGACCATCCCCAGCGGCCTGCCAATGCCCCGTCCCTGCATGAATTCTGGCGCAGGCGTGGCTTTGTTCCGCTGCCTGCCGTGTCATGCTCCTTTACATGGCGTGAACCGGGCAGCCCGGAAGAACGCGACCATGATCTGGATTTCTGGATCAAACCCCTTGATGGCCCGGACATTCCCCCGGCACTGCTTGAAAGAATTCCGGCATGAGTGTTTCCTTACGCCTTGGCACCCATTCATGGCAGGTTGAACAGTGCAACACGCTGGATGACTACGCGGCCCATCTGGACCGGGTTACGGCGGAAGGCGCGCGCAAGGCCGACCTGCTCGTGCTGCCGGAATACAGCTGCATGGAGGTGGCGGCGGCCTTCGCCACGGCGCAGTCCGACGCCATGAGCGAACTGCACGCGGTATGCGAGCACGCCAGCGAAATCCTGCACATCATGTGCAGTGCCGCGCGCAGGCATGATGTGTGGCTGATGCCCGGCACGCTGCCGTGGGCGGATTCCACCGGGCGCATCCGCAACCGCGCGCCGCTGATCGCGCCCGATGGGCGGCATGCCTTTCAGGACAAGCATGTCATGACCCGCTTCGAGACGGAAAGCTGGGATGTGAAAAGCGGCAATCCACCGGGCTTTTTTGAAACCCCATGGGGCCGGATCGGGACCAGCATATGCTATGATTCCGAATTCCCCGCCCTTGCGCGCAGCCAGATCGAGGCAGGGGTATGGCTTCTGCTGGTCCCGACCTGCACGGACACGATGCACGGTTTCAACCGGGTCCGCATTTCCGCACGCGCCCGCGCGCTGGAAAACCAGTGCTTTGTTGCGGTCTCCCCCACCGTCGGGGCCGCGCCATGGCTTGCCACCCTTGATGAAAACAGGGGCACGGCCGGAATTTACGGCCCGATGGACCGCGGCTTCCCCGATGACGGGATCATCGCGGAAGGTGGAAAGGATGTTGCCGACTGGGCATTTGCCACCCTTTCCCCCGATGCGCTTGAACAGGTCCGCACCAATGGCGCCGTGAAGAACTGCCATGACTGGCCACAATCCGTGCCAGAGGCGACTGCCCTTTCCTTTTCGTGAATATTTTCCCTTTATTTAGGAGACAGCAGAATGTCCGTTGCGGCAACACGCGCACTGATACAGTCCTACTACGATGCCTTCAATGCCAATGACCATGAAGCCTTCATTGCGCTGCTGAGCGATGATGTCGCGCATGACATCAACCAGGGCGGCCGTGAAACCGGCAAGGACGCCTTTCGCGTATTCCTGAAGAAAATGGATGCCCATTACAGGGAAGCCATCAAGGACATTGTCGTCATGGTGAACGAGGATGGCAGCCGGGCCTCTGCCGAGTTCATGGTCCATGGCAAATACCTGAGCACCGATGAAGGCCTGCCCGCTGCGGCGGGACAGACCTACATCCTGCCTGCCGGCGCGTTCTTCACCATCAAGGACAACAAGGTTGCCCGCATTTCCAATTACTACAACCTGACTGACTGGATAGACCAGGTTTCGAAATAAAGGTCCCGCCCTGCATTCAGGGCCAACAGCAAGACAGGCCAGCGCCCCATGCGGAATAGTGAAAGTCCAGCCCGATGATACCCCGCTATACAGATCATGCGGCGAATGAACGGACATTTCTCGCATGGGTCCGCACGGCACTGGCGGTCATGGCCTTTGGCTTTCTGGTGGAAAAATTCGATCTTTTCCTCCAGATCGCTTCCGCTACCCTGACCTCGCGCCGCTTCTCCACCGGCGGGCATGTTCTGGGTAACACGGTGGGACTGGTCCTTGTTGTGCTGGGCGGCACCATGATGCTGGTCTCCACGTTGCGTTACCGTCAGACCCGCACGGCAATCGACGCCAAGGACATACAGAGCGGCCATGCCCGTGGTGGTGAACTGCTCATGATAGGAATACTTATGTTCCTTGGAATAATACTGTTCTCCTATCTGAGTTATACCGTATTGCATACCTGATGAACTGCGGCATACGCCATCAGGAACCTTCTTCCCACATCGTTGCAGCCAGTGAACGCCACCTTTTTACAGGGCAGGCGGCATTCAGGGGCCTTCATTCTTCATCGGTCATGCGCCGGGGCGCGAGCCCTGCCATGCCAGCGCATCGGCAGGCCGCCAGCCCGACCGGGCCCGGCATGAAAAAAAACACCGGCATGCATTAACACTCCGCTGCACCCCGCTGCTGGGGTGCGGGCTTTCGGGGCAGGAAAACGGTGAACTACAGGCACAGCTATCACGCGGGCAATTTTGCCGATGTCATGAAACACGCCCTGCTTGTGGCGCTGATCGACGCGCTGGGGCGTAAGCCGTCCCCCCTTGCGGTGCTGGACACGCATGCGGGTATCGGCCTGTATGATCTCTCGGGGCAAGAAGCCCAGGCAACCGGGGAATGGCGCGACGGCATCGGCCGCCTGCTGGACCTGCCATCCGATCCGGCAATGCCCCCCGCCCTGCGGCAATGGCTGGATATGGTCAGGGCCGTGATCGGGGCGCATGACGGCAGGCTGTTCTATCCCGGCTCCCCCACCGTCGTCGCCCGCATGCTTCGCCCCGGCGATACGCTGACCTGCTGTGAACTCCACCCCGACGACCAGAAAAGCCTGCGCCGCCTGTTCCGGCACGACAGCAACGTGTCCGTGCACGGCCGGGACGGCTATGAAGCCATTACGGCCCTGCTGCCGCCCCGGCAGGCGAAACGCGGGCTGGTACTCATGGACCCGCCCTTTGAACACAGGGATGAGTTTGCCCGTCTGGCGCAGGCCATCATCACGGCCAGACGGCGCTTTGCCACCGGCATTGTCGCCGCCTGGTACCCCATCAAGCACCGGGCGCCGACGCGCGCTTTCCTCAACAGCCTCAGGGATGCGGGCCAGCGCAACCTGCTTGCCCTTGAACTGACACTGCGCCCACCACTTGACCCCGCACGGCTTAATGGCAGCGGCCTGCTGGTCGCCAACCCGCCTTTCCGGTTCGATCACACCGCGCGCGCCATTCTGGACAGCCTGTGCCCTGTTCTGGGCGATGAGGGCGCTCAGGCCAGCGTGGAATGGGTCGTGCCAGAATAAGGCGGCAATCCGCGCCCGCACGGTTGCATCGGGCAGCGGCATGGCTGATCCTGCCTTTTTCCCGGTCCGTGTCAGGTTGTGCCATGTCAACGCCAAGCGCCCATATTGCCGTCATTGGCAGCACGAATATCGATTTTGTCATGCATGTTACCCGTTTCGCCCGGCCGGGGGAGACGATGCATGTGCTGTCCTCGGCCACCGGGCTGGGGGGCAAGGGCGCCAACCAGGCCATGGCAGTGGCCAGGCTGGGGCGGGCCGTGGCCCTGGCGGGCTGGACCGGGCGTGACATGCTGGCCACCATGGCACGCACGACGCTGGAGGATGCCGGGGTCGATACACGCTGGCTGCTGGAAGATGCCGCCACGGGCACCGGGCGGGCCTTCATCACCATCAACCATGCGGGCGAGAACCAGATCCTGGTGGATGGCGGTGCGAACATGGCGCATACCCACACATCCTGCCCCCGGATCCTGCCTGCCCTGACAGGCGCCGGACTGGTCATGATGCAGATGGAAATGGACCCCGACCTCATGCTGGCCGTGGCGCGCCACGCGCGGGCGCATGCCATACCGGTCATGCTGGATCCGGCCCCCGTCCCCGCGCATGGCCTGCCGGACGCACTCTGGGCGCTGGCCGATATCCTGACCCCCAACGAACACGAAACCGCTGCCCTGACCGGCGTCATGCCCGTGGATGAAACAACGGCCCTTGCCGCCGCGCGCATCCTGCA
This sequence comes from Komagataeibacter sp. FNDCF1, assembly GCF_021295335.1. Taxonomy (NCBI): domain Bacteria; kingdom Pseudomonadati; phylum Pseudomonadota; class Alphaproteobacteria; order Acetobacterales; family Acetobacteraceae; genus Komagataeibacter; species Komagataeibacter sp. FNDCF1. The sequence continues at coordinate 2,321,283 of NZ_JAIWOT010000001.1, forward strand.
CGGACGCGGCGTAGGCACCGCTATCATCAAGCTGGGGCACAGGGGTGTGGTCTATTCCGCGCCCGGCGCGCAGGGGTTCGTGCCACCCTTCCGGGTTCATGCCATTGATACGGTGGCGGCAGGTGACTGCTTCAACGCGGGGCTGGCCACGGCACTGGTGGGGGGCGCCACGCCGGGTCAGGCCGTGCGCCTTGCCGCCGCATGCGGCGCGCTGGCCACGACGCGCGCGGGCGCGGCGCAGGCCGCCCCCACGATGCCGGAGGTGAAGGCCCTGCTGGCGCAGCAGCCAGAAGCATGATCTTGCACACTTATCGGGAAACGCTATAGTCCTGCCCGACAAGTCAACGGTCCCGTGCAGACGGGTGAGAAAGGGAATGCCGTCAGTTCCGGCAGGGTGAATGCCCGGGGACGCAGTCGGCAGCTGTACCCGCAACTGTAGGCGGAGAGTACGTCATCCGGCGCTGCAGCCGCAGCAACCACTGGCCCCGGCCGGGAAGGGGGATGACATGCAAGGACCCGCAAGCCAGGAGACCTGCCGTTGTCCTTTACCATGTCGCCGGGCGGGCCTGACCGGAGATGGATGCCAGAGCATGCGCCAGATTACCTGAAATCCCGTTACACCGCACCAGCGGCGGCACCGGCATGGGGCTGCCAGTCTTCCGGTTCCATCGGGGCCGGACCCATCCTGACGGGATGTTCCCTTTCATGAAGATATTCCATACGCCGCAACAGCGCACGGCCCTGCCATGCGCTGTACTTGCAGCCTGCACCTGCGCCATGACTGCCCACGCGCAGGTCCCCCGCACCCAGATTGCCGACGGGCGCGCCCGCCTGGGCAATTCCACACCGCTGATCCAGCAGATCGACCCGGCAACGGTGCGTGAGTCCCAGCGCGCGCAGGCCGATGCGCAGGAGAAGACCGCCGGTGAGGACAGGCCGGACACCAGCGGCAACCTGCTGGGTGACATGGGTGGGGCCCGGCCGTGGCTGTACAGGCACGGCATCAGCTTCGACATTCAGGAAGTGGATGAACTGTGGGGCAACGCCACCGGCGGCACCCCCAGCACCAATGGCGATGGACAGGGATCAGGCACCGGCCCCGCCTATGATGGCGTGACAATGCCGACACTGACCGTCGATCTCGAAAAGCTCTTCGGCCTGAAGGGCGGGCTGTTCAATGTCAGCGCGCTGCAGACGCGCGGGCGCTCCATCTCGCAGGATCACCTGAACAACTTCAACCCCGTAAGCGGGTTCGAGGCCGACCGCTCCACCCGCCTGTTCGAACTGTGGTACCAGCAGTCCTTCCTCGGGGGGAAACTGGACGTGAAGATCGGCCAGCAGGACCTTGATACCGAATTCCTGATCAGCGATTACGGGGCGCTCTACCTCAATGCCAATTTCGGCTGGCCCATGGCGCCATCGGTCAACCTGTATGGGGGCGGCCCGTCCTGGCCGCTGTCCTCGCCCGCCGTGCGCATCCGCTACCGCCCGAGCGAGAAATTCACCTTCATGTTCGCCGCCGCCGATGACAACCCGCCGGGCAACCGCTCCAACTCCTTTGGCATCCAGGGCGGCAACCCGGTCGATCCCACCAACCAGACCACCAATGATGGCAGCGGCACCCGGTTCAACATGGGCACCGGCGCGCTGCTGATCACCGAACTGCAATACGCGCTCAACCCCCAGCCCGATGACATGTCCAACGTCACAAAAAATCCCGGCCTGCCGGGCGTGTACAAGCTGGGTGGCTATTACGACACTGCAAAATTTCCCGATTACCGCTACAACACCCAGGGCCAGTCGCTCGGCGCCAGTGGCGGCACCCCGCGCTGGGACCGGGGCAACTGGATGGTCTACGGCATCATCGACCAGATGGTCTGGCGTCCCTCGCTTACCTCCGCCCGCTCGCTAGGCGTGTTCGCGCGCGCCACCGGCAACAGCGGCGACCGCAACATGATCAGCTTCGCCATTGACGCGGGCGTGAACCTGAAGGCCCCGTTCCGCGGTCGCGACAACGACACCATCGGCCTGGGCTGGGGCATCGGCCGCGCCAGTTCGGGCCAGCGCGCATACGACCGCACCAGCGGGTCACTGGTGCAGGGCAACGAGAACCATCTGGAACTGACCTATCAGGCACAGGTCACGCCATGGATGGTGATGCAGCCTGACTTCCAGTACGTCTGGCATCCCGCCGGCGGGGGCAGCGACCCGTCATATCCCTGGTGCCGCACGGGGAACGAGGCGGTATTCGGACTGCATGCCAGCGTAAATTTCTGACCTGCGCGACTGTCCCGTGAAGGAGGATGGCAACCGGACGGGTGGCCTGTCCGTGACAGGGAATGGCAGTGCTGCCGCCCGTCATCTTCCAGAAGACAAGAGAAGACAAAAGCACAGACCGGGCTTGTAAATTTATCTTGTTGTGGGGGCGTGTTCCCTCCTGTACCCCGGATGGCACGGGCATGTGAAATCACCATGTGCCGCAATGTAAAAAGGATAAGAACCATTGCGCCGTCTTGTTGCTTTATGTCTTCCGCTTGGTATGGCCGCCTGCGCGCAGCACACGCCCCGCCCGATGGTGAATTACTGCCAGCAGCCCGCCGTGGCATCCGCCATCGTGGCCATTGCCAACCAGACCACGCCCGGCGCATCCCCCGCCCGGCATTTTGAGGATGGCACGATAAAAAGCGCCGTCTATAACGACCACATGCAGGTCATGTCCTGCCACGGCACGCTGCTGCGCCAGGACGGCACCCGGCAGGATGGCGTGGCCGTTGCCCGCCTGCCCCACATGCGCACGGGCTGGAAGGAAATATGGACAACCACCGCCGCCAGCCACCAGTGGGTATCGGATGCCGATATCAGCAGGAACAGGCAGGAACGCTACGCCACCTATTACGAACACACGCCACAGGCGTGCAAACCCTACGCCCATGACCTGTTCTTCGGTACACCCAAATCGGACAGGGACACCCAGCACCTGCGCGAGACGCTGTACGACTGTCTGGCCGAACACAATGTCAAGCCGATGCGCCCCGTATCGGGGGTGGACCATACCTACAGCCCGTTTGGCATGAACTTCTACATTCCGTACTACACGAATGTCAGCCCGGACGATAACGGTCCCTTCCTGTACTGAACGGAGCCATATGCCGCGCCATGGCCATCCTGCCGCTCATCCGCTTCCCGCATGCCTGCCTGCAGCAGGTGGCCGATCCTGTTGACGCCACCAGCGCACGGACCGCGCAACTGGCGCGTGACCTGCTGGAGACCATGCATGCCGCACCGGGCATAGGCATCACGGCATGTCACGTCGGCATTCCGCTGCGGCTGGTGGTGATTGACCTGCCCGATGGCCCCGGCCCGCGCATCTACGCCAACCCCGACATCATCTGGCACAATACCGAAACCGCCACGGCGGAAGAAGGCAGCGTGTCCATGCCCGGCATCCATGCTCCCGTCACCCGCCCCGCACGCGTGCGGGTGCGCCATACCGGGCTGGATGGCATCATGATGGAAGAGGAAGCCGGGGGGCTGCTGGCGGTCTGCCTGCAGCACGAAATTGACCAGATCAACGGCATTTTCTGGACGCGCCGCCTCTCCCCCCTGCGGCGCGACCGGGCAATGAAGCGCTACAGCCGACAGGCGCGCCTGAACGGGGCTGGCTAGTCCACCCTGCCATCATCAAGCATGTAGCCGCTGGAGCGTACGGTACGGATCAGGTCCGCCCCTCCATTGGCATTCAGGGCGAGACGCAGCCTGCGGATGTGTACATCCACCGTGCGTTCCTCCACATGGATGCGGTCATCCCACGCGGCGGCCAGGATTTCCGCGCGTGAGAACACCCGGCGCGGGTTGCGCAGCAGGTGCAGCAGGATCCGGTATTCGGTGGGGCCAAGGGCGATGGTACTCCCGCCCCGCGTGACCCGGCGGCCACCATGGTCCACCGTTATGTCGGCAAAGCCGAGCACATCGGCATGCTGGTCCGCCGCCCCACGTCCGGCGCACCGCCGCATGACGGCACGCACGCGCGCATGCAACACATCCATCCCGCATGGCTTGACCAGATAGTCATCCGCCCCGGTATCGAGCGCATGGATGGAATCATGCTCCTCCCCCCGCGCGGTCAGCATGATGACCGGCAGGTAACGCGTGGCCGTGGCCATGCGCAGCCTGCGGCACAGATCCACCCCGGACAGGCCCGGCATCATCCAGTCCAGCAGCACCAGATCGGGCTTCCACTCCGTTACCTCCCGCAGGGCGTCCAGGCCGTTGTCCACCGGCATGACGGCATGCCCCGCCGCTTCAAGGTTGTAGGACAGCATGACGGACAGGGCGGCATCATCCTCGGCCACAAGAATGCGCAGCGGCCGGTCAACCTGCGGGTTCACGGCACCTGGCTCCCCTGCCCCGAAAAGCTGCCGCGCGGGCGAACCACCGGCAGGATCTCGCCGGTTGCCGTGTAGTACACGCGCTCGGCAATATTGGTGGCGTGATCGCCGATACGCTCAAGGTTCTTGGCAATGAACAGCAGGTGGGTGCAGGCGCCGATGTTGCGCGGGTCTTCCATCATGTAGGTAACCAGTTCACGGAACATGGCGTTGTAGAGTTCATCCACCGCCGTGTCGGACTGCCAGACTTCACGCGCAAGGCCGGCATTGCGCTGGCTGAGTGCATCGATCGCACGGCGCAGGTTGTCCTGCACCAGCCGCCCCATGCCACGCAGGCCACTGAGAGAGACGCGCGAGTTCACCAGTTCCACGCGCAGCGAACGCCGGGCGATGGAAGCCGCGCAGTCCCCGATGCGTTCCATGTCCCCCGTGATCTTGAGTGCGGAGACAACCTCGCGCAGATCTTCCGCCACGGGTGAGCGCAGGGCGAGGATGCGGATGACCATGGCCTCCACGTCGCGCTCCAGCGTGTCGACCTGGGGGTCGAGGTCGGAGGCGATGCCTGCGGCATTTTCATCCATGTCGGCAATGGCGGCGACAGCCTGCGAGGTCTGCCGTTCCACCAGCCCGCCCATGCGTGCCATCATGGAGCGCAACTGCTCGAGTTCCTGTTCGTAACTGCTTACGATATGTGCCGATTCCTGTCCCACCCGCAAACCTTTCCACCTGTCCGCACATTTATGCGGGATATGCCCGATATCCGGGCTTACGATACGCCACACGAGTATACTATATCGGTCCCGCATTTGTTCAAGGCGATGTCATACCCGCCCGCGCTGGCACATAATAATGAAATAAAAAGATTTTTGCAGGAACATCCCATGCCGCATGCCCCCTACTGCCCCGATGCGCCGCCTGTGTGCCCCCTTTCGTACCGGCTGGCGCTGGGCGTGGCCCTTGGTGCCCTGATGGGCATGGGGTCGGGGCCCGCGCGCGCGGCGGCAGCCAGCGGCACGTCCGCGCCCGTTCCCTCCACCCACCCGCGGCAGGGCGTGACCGCCCCGCAGCCAGGGGTGGAAACCCTGACCGTGACCAGCCAGCATGTGGTGGGCACCCAGCCCGGCGGTGGCCTGATCCGGGAGGAAGACGCCCCGAAATCGGTCAGCACCATCGGCACGGACTTCATGCGCAAGCAGGCCCCGAGTGCCACGGCATTCGACATGGTCAGCCTGCTGCCCGGCGCCAATGTCGCCTCATCCGATGCGCTGGGGTTTTCGCCCCAGACCAACATCACCGTGCGCGGGCTGGGGGGGGATTCCATCGGCTACCTGCTTGAGGGCATGCCGCTGAATGATATCGCCTATTACAACGGCTATCCCGGCCAGTTCGCCGATACCGAGAATTACCAGAGCGTCTCGCTCGCCCAGGGGTCGGCCGACCTCGATGCCCCGGTGCTCAACGCGGCGGGGGGGCTGATGGACATGACCTTCCGCGACCCGTCGCTGCGCGCGGGGGGATATGCGGATGTCTCTTACGGGTCATACAACACCAACCGGCAGTTCCTGCGGCTGGAAACCGGGCAGATCGGCAATACGGGCCTGCGTGGCTTCGTATCCTACTCCCACGGCTATACCGATAACTGGCGCGGTCCCGGCCATGACGAGCGCCAGCACATCGACTTCAAGTTCCTGCGCGAATGGGGCGATGGCAACCGGGTCTCGCTGATCGGCACATGGAACACGATGGTGGCCAGCTACTACCCCACGGTGGACAAGGCGGACTGGCAGGCGCAGGGGCCACATGGCGTGGCCAACAACCTGGCCGCCACCTACAACCCGAACAATGCCGCTGGCGGCACCGATTACTGGGAACTGTACCGCCAGCCCGAACGCATTGCCTACATGGCCGCCCCCGCGCGCTTCACGCTGGCGCGCGGCCTGCACCTCAAGGTCACGCCCTACGCGCAGTGGAGCTATGGCAACGCCCCCAGCGGCACGACCATGGGGGATGCCGGGCTGTGTGAGGGTTCGGGGGGCTGTGATGCGGATGCGGTCGTACGCGCCAACTGGACCCAGGCCAGCTACCGCTCTGGCTTCAACACCACGCTGGACTGGCAGCTGGGCAACCATGACCTGGTGTTCGGCTACTGGTACGACTATTCCGATGACAGCGAGCACCAGCCCTTCACCGCCGTGAACGCACAGGGCCATGCAGCGGACATATGGGTGGACCGGATCAGCCGCACCCTGCTTGAAGCCGATGGCCAGCAGGTGGATGCAGGCAGCTACCACATGATATCCCAGACCAATGCGCTCTATATCGGTGACCGGATGCATTTCCTGCGCCGCAGGCTGATGGTTGACGTGGGCTTCAAGGAAGTGATGCTGGACCGCCACGGCACCACCACATCCGCTGGCGTACAGACGGGGGCGGGTAGCAACAGTGCGACCCCCCTGCCCCGCATCGCGATCCGCTACGCGATCACGCCGCACCACATGGTGTTCTTCAACACCACCACCAATTTCCGTACACCTGACGAGACCGCCCTGTTTGGCGGGGTCACGGCCAGCGGCATCGCGACCCAGCTGAAAAACGAGTATTCCGTGTCGGAAGAACTGGGCTACCGCTATAACGGCAACCTGCTGGTCGGCAGCCTGACGCTGTTCAACTACGATTTCACCAACCGCGAGATCCAGACCCAGATCGGCCAGATCGAATCCACCATCAATGGCGGTGGCCAGACATCACGCGGTGTGGATGTGGAAATCGGGATGAAGCCGTGGCACCACTGGGCGCCCTACGTGTCGGGCGAGTACCTGCACGCCACCATCGACAGCGACATCCCCGATGGAAGCGGCCTGCTGGCGACACGGGGCAGGACGGCGGTGGAAAGCCCACGGCTGCAGGCCTCCGCCGGGCTGAGCTATGATGACGGGCACTTCTTCGGCATGGCGTCCATCCATTATACCGGACGGCAGTATTCCACCTTCATGAATGATGAACGCATGCCCGACCATACCACCGGCAATCTGGCCATCGGTTACCGGATGGATGACCATGCCTTTCTCTCGCATCCTGAATTCAGGATGAATTTCAACAATATCACCAACCAGCATTACCTGTCCGGCGTGGCCACCCCCACGCTTACGGCAGCCGACGGGCCGCAATATTACGTGGGCGGCGGACTGGCGGTGCTGTTCACGGCGGCCACCGGGTTCTGACTGGCGCAGTCGCGCAGCACGACCCCGCCCGCCAGCAGGTACAGAAGCGCGGGTACCAGCAGGAATCCCATATGGATGCCCGCCTGCGCCTGCGCGGACTGCACACCGCCCCCACTGACAAGGCCGAATGCCGCAAGCACCCCGGCCAGCAGGCTGCCCCCAATATCGAACGCCATCTTGGATGCGGTGGAATTGAGCGCCCAGGCCAGGCCGACCGTACGCACGTCCCCCTCCATGCCGTCGCGGTCGAGGCAATGGGCCAGCAGCGTGAAGCAGGCGGGATTGCATAGTCCCACACACACGCCAAACAGCGCCAGCAGGCCGCCCGTCACCTCCAGCCGCACGGGCAGGCCATAGGCCACCAGCAGGACCACCCCCGCCGCCATGGTGCCCCCGCGCATGACACGCCCCGGCCCCAGCCGCATCGCCAGCGGCAGCGACAGGCAGCAGCCCGCCAGCACCATGAAACTGATCATGCCCAGCAGCCAGCCCGCCACATAATCCTTTTCACCCAGCACATAGCGCACGTCATAGACCAGCGCGCCAAACAGGAAGGTGCTGCCCAGCATGGTCAGCAGCATGGCCCCGGTCAGCCGCCGCCAGTCGCGGTTGGCCAGAAGGACCGTGACAAGGGTGCGCACGGGCGCGCGGAGCCGGGCAGCGTCGTGACCGGTTGACACGCGTTCATGGCAGAAACGGGCGGGCAGCCACAGAAGGCCACCCGTCACGCACGCCACCCCCACCATGAATACGGCGAAGCCCGCCCGCCGGTCGCCATGGCCCAGCCAGTCCACGGCGGGCAGGGTCATGACACTGATGGCAAAGCCGCCCAGCGTGGCCCCGACCATGCGGCTGGTCGCCAGGCGCAGGCGCATGCCGGGTGCCGCGGTGATCAGGCTGGTCATGACACCATAGGCGGTATTGACCACGCCATAGGCCACGCACAGCCCCATGTAGCCCACGCCGGCACACACGCCACGCGCCACCATGGACCACCCGCGCGGCAACGGCACGAAGGTCAGCACAACCAGCACCATGAACGGCACGATCCCCGCGCGCAGCAGCGGCAGCGCCTGCCGGCCCGCCGGCCTGCGGTCGATCCACAGGCCCACCGCCGGATCGGTCACCAGACTGGCCGCGCGCGCGGCCATGAGCATGAACCCCACCATCCGCGGGGGAAACAGGCAGATCTCGGTATAGAAATACGCAAGGTAGCTGAGCATCAGCCCCCAGATGATGTTGAACCCCATGTCACCCGCGCCAAATGCCACGATCTCCCGCATCCCGATCCGGGATGGGGCGGGCACCGGCGGGGGCGGGCGCATCATCCCGGCATGACCTGGCGGCGGGCGCCAAAGCATTCTTCGGGCCCCGGGAAGTCACGGTTGCGCACATCCCGCGCATAGCGGGCCACCGCATCATCAACCAGGCCGCCCATGTCGGCATAGCGGCGGACAAAGCGCGGGGTCGCGGTGCCGAACATGCCCAGCATGTCATCCACCACCAGCACCTGCCCGTCACATGCGGGGGAAGCGCCAATGCCGATGACGGGCACCGGCACGCTGGTCGCGATCTCACGCGATACGGGTTCCACCGTGCCCTCCAGCACCACGGCAAAGGCGCCCGCGGCGGCAATGGCGTGGGCATCCGTATGGACCTTGCGCGCCTGGTCGGCATCACGCCCCTGCGTGCGGAAGCCCCCGGCGGTGTTGACCGCCTGCGGCATGAGACCGACATGCCCGCAGACGGGAATGCCACGCTGGACAAGGAAGCGGACGGTTTCCGCCATTTCGACCCCGCCTTCCAGCTTGACCGCGCCGCAGCCGGTTTCCGCCATGATACGGGCGGCATTGCGGAACGCGCGGGCGGGCGATTCCTGATAGGAACCAAAGGGCATGTCCACCACCACCAGCGCCTGACGCGACGCCCGGACCACTGCCGCGCCATGGGCGATCATCATGTCCATGCCGACACCCAGCGTATCGGGCATGCCATACACCACCATGCCCAGCGAATCCCCGACCAGCATCACGTCCACATGCGTGTCGAGCCTGCGGGCCATGGGGGCGGTATAGGCCGTCAGCCACACACCCGGCACCCCTGCCTTGCTGACATCGCGTATGGTCCGGCGACGGGGCTGTTCCACATTGCCCATGCTTGCTATTCCCCTGACATGTCCATCTGGTACAGATGATATCTGGCATATTGCAGCACATGCGTGTTTGCAAATCCGCCGCCGCAGGGATGATCGAGGACAGAACGCATGGGACTGGGCCGGACCGACATATGGCAGACGGGCATCATAAACCGCCCGCTGCCCGATGTGCTGCGCGCCGGTGGGCTGAAGGGAATGCCGGTTACGTGGCTGCCCGACCCCGGCCCCTTCCGCTTCATTGCCGACCCGTTCGGCATCTGGCACGAGGACAGGCTGTACCTGTTTGCCGAGGCCTATGACTACCGGGTCAGGGTCGGGCGGATCGATGTATTCATCCTTGACCGCGCCCTGCGCCTGCTGGCGCATGCCCCCGTGCTGGTGGAACCGTGGCACCTGTCCTATCCCGTCATCCTGCGTGAACGCGACGGCTCGTTCCTCATGATGCCGGAATCGGGCGGTAGCGGCAGGCAGCGCCTGTACCGCGCAACGGATTTCCCCTATCAGTGGAAAGAAGTGGAAGGCTGTGCCTTTCCCGGCGCCATGATCGATGCCTCCCCCCTGTTCCATGATGGCCGGTGGTGGCTGTTCCATACCCCATGGCACGAATGCGAGCAGCCCCGCGTCGATACCCTGCATGTGGCCTGGGCCGACCGGCTGACCGGGCCATGGCACCCGCATCCCGCCAACCCCGTGCGCCGCGACATTCATGCCGCGCGCCCCGGCGGCACGCCGGTGGTGATGGAAGATGGCACCATCATCCTGCCCACACAGGACTGCGCGCGGACCTATGGCGGCGCCATAACACCGCTGGCCATCACCACCCTGACCACGCGGGAATTCGCCGCCCACCCGCTGCCCGCACTGCACGCGCCCGCCACGTGGCGCCCCGCGACCGACGGACTGCATACCCTGTCCGCCGCGGGACCCGTGACGCTGGTGGACGCGAAGCATACCAGCCGTTCGGTCATACGCCGGGCGGGGGTGGATATTGGCCGGATCACACGTGAACTTATCCACGCCGTGACGCGTTAGGACCAGGCGTCAGGACAGGCTTGAGTAAAGACGCATCCGGTGACGGGCGTAAAATTCTGTCGTGGATTTAATGTGATATTAATTAGCAATATCATATAACCTGCCTATGATATACATCAATACGGCAGATATATACACCTTGCCCACTGCTCCATCCCGATAACCGGGTCCATGCCGTATCCCGTGTACCAAGGTCGCTGGAAAGCCATGGCACATGGGTCCGTCGCGTACGGGTGCCACCCGCACGTGCGAGCCTGCCACCCCAACTCCTTCCAGCCACAGATACTTCAAGGACTGCCTGATGCGTGAACTCCGTACCGCCCCGGCTGCCTGGCATCTGCAGCATTCGCGCCCTGAAAGCCTGGTCAGCTATTTTGATCCGTGGCAGCCGGTCGCGCGCCAGCTTGACATGCTTGTCCACCGCTTCGGCATCGTCAAGGCGCTGTGCGACGCGCAGAAGGACAGCCCTGCCGTGGAAAGTGCCGAACTGGCACAACTCCGCGACTCACTTGCGTTCCATCTGCTCAAGGCATGTGTGTGGTGGCAGGTCGATTTCTCTCCCCATGCCGTGACCGGGATGCAGGCGACCAGTTTCATGCAGCATGTCCGCCGTCATACCGACAGGATGATGGATGACGAGACGCTGCTTGATGTCATGACATGGCAGCATTACATGCACCGCGCCGATAGCGGCCATATCATGGTGACCGGCGCGGACCCGCTATGCCGGGGCAACACCACCATCATGTACGGCATCGATGGCCATCGGGGCTTCCGCTTCGCCATGCGGCGCGCGGGGCAGCCGCTGGCGTGGAATGACATCACCCATACGGATTTCATCGCCGCCTGCCTGAACGCGCGTGCGCTGCACTGCCTGATCGAGACGGAATGCGCGGCCATCGGTGAATGGGATCTGGCGCGGGAGGAACATATCCAGGCTTCACGCCATCACACCCAGTATTTCCGTAATGCAAACCAGGCCAGTGCGGTGGAAGGCTACGCCACGGCGCTGGAGCAGCTGAGCCGCTGCCAGTCGCGCTTCGGCCGGTTCGAGTTCGAGAACATCGTGAACATGATGGCGTTCTCGGTAGTGCTGGCCGCCCGTGAACAGGATGCCAGCATTGCCGACCTGCTGCGCCATGCCGCCACGCGTCCGGTCAGTTCCCGCGTGGCGGGCGGCCTGAAGAAACGGGCGCGGGCCCATGTGGCAACCGGCACCGACCCCCTGCGCCGCGCGGAACTTGAAACCCTGCTGGACCAGGTTGAAACCGGCTTCGCCCTTTCGGGTAGGAACTGAAGGCGGGGCGGGAAAACATATTCCTGCCCCCCACGCGACATCCGCGCCTGCAATCCCTATATTGCACAGGAGTAGCAGGAGACCCGATACATGGCGTTAGCCAAAAGCAGAAGACCGGCACCCCGCCGCAGGACGGCACCGCCCCGTTCCCCCCGCGTGCGGGGCGAGACGCGCCGCCTGCTGGAAATGCTGTGTACCCTGCATGGTTCGATCCACCGTGGATCGCGCGATGCGGGCGCGCTTGTGCGCTGTGTCGTGCAGGCGCAGCCCGATCTGGGACTGCCCGACAAGGATCTGCCCGCCAGCCCCCGCCATGATGGCGAGAACCCGCCAACCGCCACGGAATGGAAGCGGCTGGGCCACGCGCTGGAGGAAGTGCGCCTGCAGCACGCGGGTGACCGGGGTTACGTGGATACATGGCTGGAGGAACTGACCCGGGCCACCGGGCTGGGTCGGGTAGCAAGCGAGATACTGGGGCTTGCCATGTGCTACCGGCTGAACGGGCATTTCGAACAACTTTGGGATGACCTGTGCGAAAACCGTTCCCGCGGGCCGTTCCTGTGCGAGGACATTCCGCTGCTCCACCTGCTTTTGGCGCAGGAGGAGGATGCAATCGCCGCCGCACTGGCCCCCGAGGGACAGCTGCGCATGAGCGGCCTCATGACCGTGGACGAGGACGGCGACATTACCCTGCTGCCCCGGCTCATGGCGCTCATGAACCGGCGCGCGAACGTGGTGGGGGATATCCGCTCCCTGCTGCTGGGCCAGCCGCGCACGGCAACACTGCCGTGGGATGCCTTTGCCCATCTGGGCCAGCAGGCCGAGATCGCGGCAAAACTGGTCAAGGCCGCCATCGCCCAGCATACGACAGGCATCAATATCCTGCTTTACGGGCCGCCGGGCACCGGCAAGACCGAATTCGCGGCAACCCTGGCCGATCATATCGGTGCCACCCTCTACCCGGTGGGGGAGGCTGACAGCGCGGGTGATGAACCTTCGCGCCATGAACGCCTGGCCGACCTGCGGTGCAGCACCCGGCTGCTGCGCAATACCGATTCCATCCTGCTGTTCGATGAGGCGGAGGACCTGTTCACCGCCAGCCTGTTCGACCCGCCGCAGTCCTACAGCCGCGTGTTCTTCCACCGCCTGCTGGAGCAGGGGGGCACGCCGGTCATCTGGACGGCAAACGACCTGGACACGCTCGGTCCCGCCATCGCGCGGCGCATGGCGCTGTGCATCGAGGTCCGCCAGCCCGGCATCGGCGTGCGCACCCGCCTGTGGCAGGACATGGCACGCGAGGAGAAAGTGGCCCTGGCACCCGCTGATGCGGCGGATCTTGCCCGCGCCATTCCCGCAGCCCCCGCCATCTTCCGCAACGCGCTGCGTTCCACCCGTCTGGCAGGCGGGGATTCGGCCATGGCCAGCATGATCGCGACCGGCATTGCCCGTGCTGCCGCAGGCGGGCAGATGCCCATGCCATCGCAGCCCGACGTGACGGATTACGATGCGGCACTGATCAACGCGGATTGTGACCTCAATGCCCTGACCGCACGCCTGGCCCGCCCCGGCGCGCCACGCGCGGTGTCGCTGCTGCTGTCCGGGCCGCCGGGTTCGGGCAAGAGTGCCTATGCCCGCCATCTGGCGGCAAGGATGGACATGCCGGTGCTGCAGAAGCGTGCCTCCGACCTGCTGGACAAGTATGTAGGCCAGAGCGAGCAGCAGATTGCCGCAGCCTTTGCCGAAGCGTGCGACAGTGGCGCCTTTCTGGTGATCGACGAGGCCGACAGCCTGCTGGGTGACCGCCGGGCGGCTGAACGGTCATGGGAGATCAGCCAGGTCAACGAAATGCTGACATGGATGGAACAGCACCCGCTGCCCTTTGCCTGCACCACCAATCTTGTGGAAAAGCTGGACCCCGCCAGCATGCGGCGCTTCCTGTTCCGCGCCCGGTTCGGCTACCTGACCGAACAGCAGGCGGTACATGCGTTCCAAAGCTTCTTTGGCAAGGCGCCGCCGACCGCGCTGCGCCATGTGCGGACACTGGTGCCATCGGATTTCGCTCTGGTGCTGCGCCGCGCGCGCCTGCTGGATGAAGACCCCACGCCGGATGACCTGCTGGAACGCCTGCGGGCGGAAACGGCGGGACGGGATGGCAGCCGACGGATCGGCTTTCTGTCCTGATCCGTCAGGATGTGGAACGTAGAAAAGTTTTTGGTGAAGGTTTTTTCAAAAAGCTTCAGGGAACGTCGCTTTTTTGAAAAAAGGCGGCGCCCGAAAACTTCTATTATTGACGCATTACTGCGGTGGATGGGCGGCGGCATCCGCCTCCACCGCGCATTCGGCGGCGGGGGGTGCCGCCATGGTGGTGCGCAGGGCCGTCACCTCGGCACGGGCTGCATCCATTTCCTGACGGAAGCCATCATCCTGCTCCATGGCGGAATACAGTACGCCACCATTGAGCCACCCTGCCGTGACATCACTCTGCCACTGCACGCCGCATACGACACGACTTTCACCAAACACACGTGCGCGCTGCATGATCCATGCGGTGCGTTCAGGCAGGATATCGGACAGGATCAGCCCCGCCACCCAGCCCTGCGTGGCATGGAGCGAGGGGTAGGATGGATCCTGCCGCAGGCTGGCACGCAGGGGAATGCATAGTGGCAGTTCGGCTTCGGTAAACGGGCGTGGGCGATTCCACAGCATCTTCTGCGCGTGCACGGCCGGGTCAAGACGGTGTTCGATGCGCGCGAACAGGCCCACCAGTTCCGGCAGGTGTTCGGGCGGCAGGGTAAAGCCCACCGCGCAGGAAAAAGCCGAGACCATATGGGCAGGTGTGTCGCGGTTGTCAGCCTGCGCCAGCTTCCAGCGCGGCGTGTCCTCCAGCGCACGGGTCGCGGCATAGATGGAGGCATCGGCCGCGCGCTGCGCCGTATCCGGCCCCGGCGGCGGAGGCAGGAAAACCTGGCCATCAGGCAGCGGGGGGCCAGCCGGCTCCGCAGGGGTGGCCGCGCGCTGCACGGCCGCTTTCGTGCCATGATGATGGGGGTGCGCCCATGCGGGTGCGGCCAGCAGCAGGGCCGTCAGGGCACAGGCGGCAGGCATGCCGGTGGACGCACGACGGTCAGGGCGCATTCTTTTCCTGTCAGTTCACCGGTTGCCATGACCGCTACGGTCTGAAGCATGCGCATAGCATGCACAGCGGGCAGGGCAAGTCCTGACACGAAAGTCGTGGCTTCTGCCATGCCGGATTTTATGGCATGCTGCCCCGAAATTCCGGAGGCACGCCGCAATGAACCGCAGAAACCCGATATGGCCCGTTACGGTCAGCCCCGTGCGCATCGGCCTGTGCGTGGTCGGGCTGACGCTGGTGGTGGTCCAGTTCATTTATGGGCTGAACATAACGCCCGACTACATGCCGGGACAGGTCATGTTCCATATCGCCATGCTCGCCCTTGGGGCAATCGTGTTCGTGGCGGGCATGTGGGGGCCATCGCTCTAGGGCCGGCCTGGTCCCGCCTATTCGGAATCCGCGCCGCTGCCCCCCTGCGTGATACCGGCGCGCGAAGGCGGGTCGGCTTCCGGTTCCACCGTGCGGCTCATGCGTGCAACGCCCGCATCATCCCCGAAGCCCTGCCCCGATACGCGGCGGCGGGGAACGGGATTGTCCCGTAGCACGGTTTCCAGCGCCTCGGGGTCGGTACGCCCGGCTTCGTCGAACAGTGCATCGGCACGGGCCTGATCGCCCGCGCGTTCGGCGCGCAGCCCGGCCTCCGCCAACTGGCGCGCACCGGCATGCTTGCCTTCGCCCCCATCATTGGGGCGATTGTCCTGATTGGTGAAACGGGGCATGGGCTTCCCTTTCATGGCAGGTACGCGGGCCTGACCCGTGGCCCGCCAGCAGACAACACACAGCGCGTGCCAGGGTTCATCCCCATGCACCCCGATCATCGTCATGACAGGCCACCACCCCGTGCAGGGCACCGCCAGACCTGCACCCGGCCGGGGGCAACCATGTTCAAAAACCACCACGGAATGCGGCGTCCATGCATGTAATATCAAGATGATCCTGTGCCGCCGCCGACAGGTGGTGGCCATCGCAAACGGAGTACCCCATGTCCGATCTGATCGTTGTCGGTTTTGACAACCCGGCCGAAGCCACGGCCGCACTGACCGAATGCAAGAAACTGGAAAAGGAATACCTGCTGGACCTGGAGGACGCGGTTGTCGTGGTCCGGGGTGCGGATGGCAAGCTGCACCTGCAGCAGAGCGTGAACCTGGAAAAGCTGGGCGCGTCCTACGGCCTGTTTTCCGGCGGGTTCTGGGGGGCACTGGTGGGGCTTTTGTGCCTGAACCCGCTGGCCGGTTTCGTGGCGGGCAGCCTGGTCGGTGCGGGTGCGGGCGCCATTGCGGGCAAGATGTCCGATTACGGAATTGATGACAACTTCATCAAGTCGCTCGGTTCCACCATTCCCGCCAATACCTCCGCCCTGTTCGTGCTGGTGCGCAAGTCGCAGCCTGACAAGGTGCTGGCCGATCTGGCCCAGTTCAAGGGCCATGCCCGCGTGCTGCAGACCTCGCTCTCCCCCGAGAACGAGAGCAAGCTGCGCGCGGCCCTGGGGCAGCTCGCGGCACCGACCGCCGCGGCCTGATCCGCTATCGCCCCGCATGGCCCGGATGCCAGTGCGGGGCCTGTCCACACGGACCCGTGATGCCGCATGGCCGCAACCGGTGATAGGGTGGGGCCATGCCGATCACTCGCCCCCGCTGGCGCCTGTGCCGCGTCCTTCTTGCCGCCAGCAGCGTGCTGGCCTGCACCGTGCCCATGCGTGCCGGCATGGCCCACCCCGATGAAAAACTGCATGCAGCCTGGACATCCGGGCGAATCCTCAACGCCGTGGCCGTGGCGGATGATGGACGCAGGTTTGTCTCCTTCCCCTACTGGGGCGGGGGCGGTAGCGGCGGCCCCACGGTGGCCGAAATCGACGCAGGCGGCCAGCCCCACGCCTTTCCTGATGCGCGCTGGAACCACCCTGACGGCACGAAAGGCATGCTGCAGCCCTTCGTACGGGTCAACGCCATCCGTATCGGCCCGGACGGGCTGTTATGGGTCGTGGATTCGGGTGATGCGAACGTGGGCGGACCACCCAACCCGGCGAATGGCGCACCGGCCCGCCTGCTGGCCTTTGACATCACGACCGGCCAGCCGGTCCATGCCATTTCGCTGCGCGCGGCCAGCACGCCGCACAGCTACATGGATGACATCCGCTTCCATGGCGATACGATTTTCGTAACCGATGCGGGGGACCCGGCGCTGGTGGTGGTCAACCTGTCCACCGGCGCCCAGCGCCGTGTACTGTCGCATGACCGCTCCACCACGGATGAACGACCCATGTATGCCGAAGGCAGGCTGCTGACGGTACACGGCAAGCCCGCGCGCATCCATGCCGACCAGCTTGAAGTCTCGCCCGATGGACGGACACTCTATTTCCAGCCCAGTTCCGGCCCGATGTGGGCCGCCCCTACGGCGGCGCTGGAAAATCCGGCCCTGCCTGCCGCCGATCTCGCGCGCACTGTCACCCTGTTCTACGATACGCCCAGCAGCGGGGGGACCGCCATTGATGGTGATGGCAACCTGTATGTATCGGATGTGAACCGGCTGCGTATCCTGCGGATCACGCCGCAGGGCAGGGCCAGCACGCTGGTCCATGACAGGCGGCTGGTCTGGGCGGACGCCATGTGGATCGACAGCCATGGCGTACTCTGGATACCCGCCGTGCAACTCAACCGCACCGCCACGTTCCAGCCCGACGGTGTATCACGCGTGCAACTCCCGGTTGCGATCTACACCATGGACCTGCACCTGCGGCCCGTGCGCTAGAGCAGATCCAGTTTGAATGGACACATTCAAACTGGTGAAAATGCTCGAAAACAATAAGTTAGGGCAATTCCACTGAGCCAGAATTCAGTGGAATTGCCCTAGGTCCAGGTCATAGCTGGCGAATGGTCGAGAAATCGAATGACTGCCCCTGCGGGTTCTCCCCCAGACGGATAACGGTGGGAGACGGCATGCTGTAAGGCGGCACCGGCAGGTTGTAAGGCGCAGGCGCCCCTTTGAACACGCGCCCCGCCAGATCGAATCTGGAACCATGG
Organism: Komagataeibacter sp. FNDCF1; assembly: GCF_021295335.1. Lineage (NCBI taxonomy): Bacteria > Pseudomonadati > Pseudomonadota > Alphaproteobacteria > Acetobacterales > Acetobacteraceae > Komagataeibacter > Komagataeibacter sp. FNDCF1. The sequence goes on from NZ_JAIWOT010000001.1 coordinate 2,339,529, forward strand.
CAGGGACAGGCATACCCCCCCGCCCCGCTGCCGTTTCCCTGTCCTTCGGGCAGGGGGCGATAGGCGGGCACGCAGCCCAGATGGGTGCAGATTCCCACCACCACGCCGTAGCGCGGTTCGATGGAGCGGTGCCAGTTCGCGGCATAGGGTGGCTGCTGCAGTTCCTGCGATGCGCCATCACGCAGGCGGCCAACCAGGGCAGCATCCTGCAGCGCGGCAAGGGCCGCAGGTGTGCGGTGGGTAATGAAAACCGGCCTGCCCTGCCATGTCACGACAATCTGCTGCCCCGGCGGCAGGGCCGAGACATCCACATCAACCGGCAGATGGGCTGCGGCACTGTCACGCGGGGCCAGGCTCTGCAGGAACGGCCACAGGCATGCACCCGCACCGGCAGTGGCCGTGGCGGCAGTGACAAGCCCAAGGAAATTCCGGCGTCCACCGGGTGCCGATTGTGTATCCGACGTGTCTTCCATCCCAGCTTTCCTATCGTGATCACCCGCCAAAAGAAAGGACATAGCTGCCCCTGCGCCATCATGCCGCCGGGCCATGGCCGTGCCCGGCCTGCCCATCCCGACCCGTTGCGGGGCAGGCGGGAAAAAAGATCCGGCTGCACCGCAGGCCAATCCACACTAGACTGGCCTGCCCCCGACCGGGCAACCATCTGGCCGGGTAACCACAAGGAGGCCCGCCATGCGGCTCATTCTCGCCCTGCTTCTGCCCTGGCTGCAGTTCTTTACCATTGGCCGCCCCATTTCGGGTATCATCTGTCTTGTGCTGCAGATTACCGTCATTGGCTGGATTCCGGCCACGATCTGGTCCGTCTATGCGCTGAGCCAGTACAGGACCGATCGCAAGATTGCAGCCCTGAAACGTTCCTGAGGCCTGAATGAAGCTCTATACTTACGATCATTGCCCCTTCTGCGTGAAGGCGCGCATGATTTTCGGACTCAGGCACCTGCCGGTGACCGATATCGTGCTGCTCAATGATGACGTGGAAACCCCGACCCGCATGATCGGGCGCAAGCTGTTGCCCATTCTGGAGCAGGACGGGCATTTCATGGGTGAAAGCATGGATATTGTCGCCCATGTCGATGCAATGGACGGCAGGCCCGTCCTGACCGGGCCAACACGCCCCGAAATCAGCCAGTGGATGCGCGATGGGCAGCAGGCGTGGGTTCATCTCGTGCTGCCACGTTTCGCGGCGGCGCCGCTGCCGGAATTCGCCACCACGGCCGCGCGGCTGTACTTCATCCGCAACAAGGAGGACATGATCGGTCCCTTCAGCGACAGTCTTGCCGACAGCGCAGCCCTGCGCGCCAGCGCCAGTGCAGGGCTTGCCCGGCTGGCTGGCCTGATACAGCGGCCCGATGCGGTCAATGGCACCCTGTCCAGTGATGACATCCATCTGTTCGCATACCTGCGTAGCCTGACAATCGTGGCCGGGCTGGACTGGCCCGCACCGGTATGGGCTTACTGCCGCCATATGGCGCGGACAACCGGCATTCCCCTGCTGGATCACATGTCAGCCTGATACCAGACCCGCAGCCAATGCCGGAAGTGGGGTGGAAACTGTCGGGCCGCCCTGGCCGTTCCCTTGCCGACAGTTCATGCAGCAGGCAGGGAGGCAGCCCATGTCACCATCACATGAAATCGCACGTTCTTCTGTGCACCGGCGCCCTTTTTCGCCGTTCGAGTCATGGGTACGGACCTCCCTGCATGACCGCTTCGAGATGGTGAGCAATGAAAACCTGCCGCCAGAAATCCTGCTCCAGTTTGACGGAACACATGACGTACCCGGCACCACCGTACCTGCCGCCGCCTGCACGAACAGGCGATAAGGCCCGGGCCGGAACGGAAAAATGACCCGGGCGCCCGGATGTGGATTTTTTTGCTGGACTCAACCCGAGTCCAGTCGATAACAGCACAGGCCGAAACATGCAGGGGGCAAAAAGAATCTTCCTGATGGCGGAAAATAGCCATTTATTGTCTCTTTGCCGCAACACGGAGCCAGAGTCGCAAGGCTGAATCTTATCCATACACCTGTGGATAACTCTGTTGGCTTTTTGGCAGTCGGGCTCTGTGCTTACAGAGTCCCCCGTTTTTCAGGGCATGTCCGTGACGTGCATTCAGCCTGACAGGCTGAGCGTTACGGTCTCGCATTCATCCGCCTGCCATTCCCGTCGCAGGACAGGTTTGTGCACGCCGGGGGGCTGGACCATCTTGCTGATATGCCACGGGTTGCCATCCATCCTGATCGCAACCCAGCCATGGGGCAGTTCATATTCGGGTACCAGGCCCACCAGGGTGATGTCCGTCATGGGGTCGTACTGGGCAAACTGTAGCGCGCACCCCTGAAAGACAAGCTGAACGGGAGCATGGCCCTGCCGGGCGCGGACCAGATTGACCAGCAGGATGCCGGTCGTATTCTCCGCCGCACCGAAGATCAGGCTGCCGCCATGATCATGCACGTCAATCGGCAGCATGGTGACCGTGTCCACAGGAGACGGATGGATGACGAGCGTACCGCCATCAAGACTGAAAAGCCCCTGATTCCACGCATGTAGTTCATGCAGGCGCAGGCTCAGCCACGCCCCGGCGCGCACCAGCAGGGGCTGCAGATGGGGGGGATGGTACAGGAAACCGGACCTGCGGTACCGGGTAATGGCCTGTTTGACCATGGCCACGTCAAAATGACCGGTGGTCAGGGATAATCGTCCTTCCTCGTATGAAATAGCGGATGCATAATCCTCTTGCCTGTCCATGGAATATTGCCCTCCGGTTCAATGTGCGCGTCACCGATGCCGGAAGGCAGGGCAAAAACCACACGACTTCTGAAAATAAAAAATAAAATTTACGCTTTTATATGGAGACCAAATAAAAATGTCAAAATTTTGGTAATATTTTACTTTTATATTTTATCAATGTGAAACAATTCGGCCTTCTCTTTTCTAAATTGTAATAAATTCCATTTTTACATTTGGAAACAATTTTATACTTACCATTTAAGTCAGAGCGGTCCATATTTAGAATTAAAATTCTGATTTATGCTTTCACAGCGTTTTTCCACGCATCCAGCGCACGCGCACGCCCCCCTGCCAGATCCACGATACAGGGCGGATAACCACGGGGGGCACCTGTCGCCATCTTCCATGGTGCATGGATGGTCTTGCCATCAAGATGGGCGATTTCAGGCACCCATCGACGTACATAATCGCCCGCGGGATCGAATTTCTCGCCCTGCAGGACCGGATTGAAAATACGGAAATAGGGGGCGGCATCCAGCCCGCACCCCGCGACCCACTGCCAGTTGAAGGCATTGCTGGCCGCATCGGCATCCACCAGCGTATCGGCAAACCACCGTTCTCCCGCACGCCAGTCCAGCAGCAGGTGCTTGGTCAGGAAGGAGGCAACAATCATCCGCACGCGGTTATGCATCCATCCCGTATGCCACAGTTCACGCATGCCCGCGTCAACAATGGGGTATCCTGTGCGCCCCTGCTGCCACGCCCGCAGCCCGACAGGGTCGGTACGCCAGGGCATGGCGTCATATTCAGGCCGCAGGCTGCGCGTTGCCATGTCGGGACAGTCAAACAGGGTGGCATGCGCGAAGTCCCGCCAGCCCACTTCGCCAAGAAAACAGGTTCCATCCGCATCCGGTGCCCCCCGTGCCATGACCGCATGCCAGATCTGGCGGGGGGAGACATGACCAAAACGCAGGTGGGGCGAGAGGCCGGATGTCGCGGGCTGGCCCGGCAGGTCACGCAGCCGGGCATACCCCGCCAGCCGTTCCGACAGGAAATGATCAAGCCGTTCATGGGCTGCCCGTTCCCCTGGCTGCCATGTCTCGCGCAGTCCCTGTGCCCAGTCCGGGCGGGCAGGCAGCAGGTCCAGGCCGGCCGGGGTTTCCAGCCGTTCCGCAATGTGGGGGGCAATGGGGGCAAACGCCAGCGTAGCGGGCACGGGCACGGGCGGAGGCGGCGGCCCCATGGCCTGAACGGCCCGCCACCATGGCGTATAGACCCGAAAGGAGGTACCCTGCCTGGTCCGCACCTGCCATGGCTCATGCAGCATGTTGCCGGGATGGCTGCGGGCCTGCAGGCCCATTGTCCTGAGCGCGGTCTTGATATCCGCATCAACCTGCCGCGCGGGGCCGCCGTAACGGCGGTTCCATACAACCGCTCCGGCCCCGACCTGCTGTGCCAGCCACAATACACAGGGCTGTGTCGGACCCGCCATGATGCACAACCGCCCACCACGTGCCTGCAGGTCCTGGTCCAGCGCCGCCAGCGCGCCATGCAGCCACCACCGTTCGGCCCCGCCAGACGGAAAGGCCGGATCATGGACATACAGGCATATGACCGGCCCGGTGGCCGCCGCATCCGACAGGGCCGGATTATCCGCCAGACGCAGGTCATCACGAAACCACATGATGGTCGGGGCATTCTTGGTCATCGGCATCTTTTTCCGGTTCAGCTGGCGTGCAGTCCTGTGTGGGGTACACAGCATCAGCCGTCAAATGCCGTATGACCTATCCCTCAGTGCATGGTGGCGGGCGGCGGCCGGTCGGGTGCCACATGGGCCTGCGCGGGCGGCGCACTGGCTGGCGTATCGTCCTCGAACATGGCGCGGCATCCGGGGGAAAGCCGGTCCCGCTTGCTTTCCAGGCATTCCGTCATCAGCTTTTCATTGGGAATGTCGAGAAAGCACAGCCGGAAGACATCTTCCCGGCATGCGCGGGTCTGGTCCTCACGCTCCCCCGCGCGTGCGGGCAGGGCCAGGATCAGGGCAATGATGAAAGGGGTGGTCCAGGTCAGGCCATGCGCTCCATAACGCCGGGCGGCTGGCATGCTGTGCATCCTGCTCTCCTTCGCTCAAAGTCAGGGCGGTTTTGTTATATCACGCCAGCGCATTGCAGTTTGCCCCTCAAGTCAAGTCACATCCCCGCAGCGCAGCCATCGGACAGCCAGCAGGCGGTCCGCAACGCGCAAGTGCATGAAAAGTTTCCGAAATAATGTGGAACAGCCTTCATAAATCCGTGATGGCACGAATGCCGTCTTCCTTACGTTGCTTCGGCATGAACCCAATACGGAACTGAAGGAGTACGTATCATGGCCACGACCACCACAAAGAAGATCGGTACCGTCGCCAACCAGGTTGCCGATACACTGACCGGCGCCCGCACCGATACGTCCGGTCTCATGAGCGCCGTCATCGCCTATATGGGCGATGCGAACGGCCCGGGCCGCCGCGAGGTGCATGAACGCGCCCGCCACGCCGGCCTGGAAGCCCGGCTGAGCCAGTGGGAAAAGGAACCCGGCAACGAACCGGCAGGGGAAGATACGGTCAGGACACTCTTTCCCGACTCCGTCATCACCCGCTTTTCGGAGGAGACCGGCCACTCCCGCAATGCCACGGTCAAGGGCCTGGCGGACCTGCTGCCCCACCTGTCGCGACTGGATGGCTGACACATTTCCGGCACCTGCAGGCGGCCATGTTTGCCGTTTGCAGGCAGGCGGTTCTATGATCGGCCCATGCGGTACGACACAGCAGGCAGGACAGCCCCATGAACAGCGTCACCCCCTCCCCCACGGCACCATCACCCGGCGTCGTGATCGTGACGGGCGGCAGCAGGGGCATCGGCCACGCCATCAGCGCCCTGCTTGCGCAACACGGCCATGCCGTTGTCATCAACTACGCCAGCAACGCCACCCCGGCGGAAGAACTGGCCCACAGCATTACCGTGCGGGGCGGGCGCGCACTGGCCATCCGGGCCGATATTTCGCAGCCGGATGAAATCCGCACCCTGTTCGATCGCGCGGCGGCCCTTGGCCCGCTTGCGGGACTGGTCAACAACGCGGGCATTACCGGCACCAAGGTACGGATTGACGAGCAGACGGCCGAAACGCTCGACACCCTGTTCAACATCAATGTGCGTGCCGCCATCCTGGCGGCGGGGGAAGCCGTGCGCCGCATGTCCACCCGCCATGGCGGCCAGGGTGGCGTGATCGTGAACCTGTCCTCCGTCGCGGCACGGCTGGGCGGGTTGCCGGGGCTTGTGCCCTATGCCGCAACCAAGGCGGCGGTCGAGACCTTTACCCGTGGCCTTGCCAACGAGGTCGCGCGTGAGGGCATACGCGTCAATGCCGTGGCCCCCGGCCTGACCGCAACCGACATGGTCCCGCCCGAGACCGCGAAACTGGCCGAAACCGTGGTGCCCATGGGCCGCGTGGGCCACGTGGACGAAATTGCGCAGGCGGTGGCGTTTCTCCTTTCACCCGCATCATCCTATATGACAGGAAGCGTGATGACGGTATCCGGCGGGCGCTAGCCCGGATACCCCAGCAGGAGAATCGAGCATGTACATCGCCATGAATCGCTTCCGTATCCCGCCCGGGAACGAGCAGGAATTCCGTGAACGCTGGCTGGGCCGCGAAGTGCATCTACGCACCGTGCCCGGCTTTGTCAGTTTCCAGTTCCTCAAGGGACCGCAGCACGAGGACTACATCCTCTATGCCTCCCATACCGTGTGGGAATCCTACGAAGCCTTTCTGGGCTGGACCCAGTCCGAGCAGTTCCGCGCGGCACACGCCCATGCGGGCAACCGCAAGCCGCTGATGGCGGGACCGCCGGTGTTTGAAGGATTCGAGGTACTGCAGAACATCGAGAACTGACCGCTCCGCCCGGCCCCGGCATGTTACGGGGCCTTTCATGTTTCCTGACCCGCGCCGGAGAAAAAGATCCATGCCGCCAGCTATCCGTCCGTCCCCTGTTTCCCGCCGTATCATGCTTGCAGGCGGGATGGCGGCGGGCGGGTTATGGGCCGGCGGGGTCGTAGCCCGTGCGGCGGCGGCGGATGGTCTGGCACAGCCCGCGACGGTCATTTCCAGCCCGCCACGGCAATGGGGGCCGGATGCCCCGGTCAGCCCGTTGCCGGACCCGGATATTCTGGTGCTTGACCCCGGCTTCGGCAATCTGGCCTATGCCAATGCCAATATCAAACTGGCATGGCGCGGCGGTGGCTGGCTGGAGGGGCCGGCGTGGAACAGCGAAGGCCGCTTCCTGCTGCTGAGTGACACGATCCGCGCCGTGCAGTACCGCTACCTGTGGGAAAATGGCGCGATCTCGATCTTTCGCAGCTATTCTTACAACAGCAACGGCAACATATTTGACAATGAAGGCCGTCTGGTCAGCTGCGAGCACGGCATGCGCCGCGTGGTGCGCTGGGAGCATGACGGTTCCTGCCGCGTGCTGGCGGACAGTTACGGCGGCGCACCACTGAACTCCCCCAATGACGTGGTGGCCCACCCCGATGGCAGCATCTGGTTCACCGATCCCGGTTATGGCGACACGATTGTCGAAGGCCACCCCGATGCCCCCGGCAATCCCGCCAACCGCAACGGTGTGGAACGGTGGACACTGGATGGCGAGATCGTAGCCCAGTTTGGCGGTCACAGGCGGCAGGAGGATCATGTCTTCCGCGTTGATCCCACCACGGGCGAGGTGCGTGCCGTACTGACCCAGAAGCAGCTGGCGGACCCGAACGGGATCGCCTTCTCGCCGGACGGGAAGACCGTCTATGTCATTTCCGCGGGACCGGGACCGGGGCAGGATGGCCATGGCGGCGACCTGCACATCCATGCGGGCGATGTAGTGGGAGGGGAGGTACATAACCTGCGCCCCTTTGCCGACATGATGCTGGAGGGCCACCAACTGATTGCCGATGGCATGCGCGTGGATGTGTTCGGCAACCTGTGGTGCGGTGCGGGCGGCCCGCTGGGGCTGTGCGGGGTGGTGGTCTATAACCCGCAGGGCCGCATGATCGGGCGCCTGCGCCTGCCGCGCGGCGTATCGAACCTGACCTTCGGCGGCCCCAAGCGGGATATGCTGTTCATGTGCGCGGGCGATGCACTGTTTACCCTGCAGGTGAACACGCAGGGGGCAGCACCTTCCTGAAGATATGTTTTTAAAGGAATGGAAAATTCCGGGTGCCGCCTTTTTTCAAAAAGGCGGCGTTCCCTGACGCTTTTTGCCCTGACGCTTTTTGAAAAAAGCTGCACCAAAAACTTTCAGCTGTTTCCCTGTTCAGGCGCCAGCCACGCCCCTCCCCACCATGTCCAGCGGGCGGACAAGGCGGTCGAAGGTCGCGCCATCCACAAAGCCCGAAGCAAGGGCGGCTTCACGCAGGCTGATGTCGTGCTCCATGGCCTGGTGGGCAATGGCGGAAGCCCGGTCATAGCCGATTTCGGGGCTGAGTGCGGTGACCAGCATGACCGATCCCGCCACATAAGCATCGATGCGCTTGCGGTTGAGCGTGGTCCCTTCCACCGAAAACACACGGAAGTTGTGGCAGCCATCAGCCAGGATGCGGATGGCATGCAGCACATTGGCCACAATGACCGGGCGCATCACGTTCAGATCAAGCTGGCCCTGACTGCCCGCAAACGCCACCGTCGTGTCATTGCCCAGCACCTGTGTGCAGATCATCACCATGGCCTCGCACTGGGTCGGGTTGACCTTGCCGGGCATGATGGAGGAGCCGGGTTCGTTTTCCGGCAGGTGCAGTTCACCCAGACCACAGCGCGGGCCGGAGCCAAGCAGGCGCATGTCATTGGCGATCTTGAGTAGGCTGACCGCCACCCCCCGCAGCCCGGCGGATGCCCGGACCATGGCATCCAGCCCGCCCAGCGCCGCGAATTTGTTGGGTGCCGTCACGAATGGCCTGTCGGTCAGTGCGGCAATGCGCCCTGCAATGGCGCGACTGAAGCCCGGCGGGGCGTTCAGCCCGGTGCCCACCGCCGTGCCACCGGCAGCCAGTTGCAGCAGGCCGGGACGGGCGGCCTCCACTGCCTCCAGCGCATCTTCAAGCTGCTGCGCCCAGCCCGACCATTCCTGCCCCACGGTCAGCGGTACCGCATCCTGCAGATGCGTGCGGCCGATCTTGACCACCTGCATCCATTCCTCCGCCTTGCTGCGCAGGCTTTCGATCAGTTCGCGCACGCGGGGCAGCAGGCGGCTGTCAATTTCCAGCAGGGTGGCGACATGCATGGCGGTGGGAAACGAGTCATTGCTCGACTGGCCCATGTTCACGTCATCATTGGGATGGATCGGGCTTTTGGACCCGACCACACCGCCCAGAAGCTGGATGGCGCGGTTGGCGATCACCTCGTTCACGTTCATGTTCGTCTGGGTGCCGGACCCGGTCTGCCAGACAAAAAGCGGGAATTCGGAATCCAGCCTGCCCGCGATCACCTCATCCGCCACGTGACATATGGCGTCGGCCTTCCATTGCGGCATGCGGCCATCCGCCGCGTTGACCTGCGCTGCCGCCTTTTTCACGATGCCGTAGGCGTGGCAGACCTCGATGGGCATGTGGTCACGCCCGATCGAGAAATGCACAAGGCTGCGCTGGGTCTGCGCGCCCCAGTAATGGCTGGCGGGGACATCGATTTCCCCCATCGAATCCTTCTCGCGCCGGGTGCCGGTGGCATCAAGGCCGATGGGGCAGTCTTTGAATGTCGGGATCGTGGGTTCGGTCATGGTGGCGTTCCTTCCCTTATGGTTTAAGGGAATATGGGAACACCACCCGCCTTTCGCGCCCCCGCCCGGGATCACAAGCGGGTGCGCTGATAATCAGAAGTCGGCTTCAAGCGTGAAGTGGAACGCACGCGGCAGGCCGGCATAGGCGGCACTCGTGCCCGTGCTGGTGGCCGACGAACTTGCATAGGTGCCGTTATAGACCGACGACCAGTACCGTTCGTTTGCCACATTGGTCACGCCAAAACGCGCCATCCATGGATGTCTGGCCGCACGGAACGGGTAGCGTACCCCCATATCCAGCGTGACATAGGACCCGGCATAGGTGGTGTTATATACATCCGCCGCACGGCGCCCCGTGTAGTGGACGTTGGCGTTGACCGCGAGACCGTTGAGCGCAAAGCCGGTCGCGAACGGAATGCGATAGTCCAGCAGTACGTTGGCCTGGAGTGGCGCGGCCCCCACGGCTTCCTTGTTGGATGTTTTGGCATTGCCCGTATTCAGCACTTCCGCATCGATCCACGTCATGCCGCCGATAACGGACAGGCGGGGTGTTATGTGGCCCATGGCCTGGAATTCGACCCCGTAGTTCCGCTGGGTGCCGTAATTGCCATAGATCAGGGTGGTGGGATCAATATAGGCGTAGCTGCGCGTGGCGCGGAAACCCGCAATATTGAACTGCATCTGGCGGAACATGTATTTGTAACCGACCTCGAATTCCTCGCTCCGTACGGGGCTGGTATACTGGTTGTCGTTTACCGCACCGGTGGAGATGGACGTGCCCGCCTGCAATGAACGGCCATACGTGAAATACGCCGTCTGGTTATCGGCAGGCTTGTAGACAAGGCTGGCCATGGGGCTGAAGGCGGCGTCAACCGGTGGCGCATGCGTGGTCTTGCCCTTGGTCAGATGCGTGGTGGTGACTACAAAGCCGTCAACGGTCTGCTTTGTGGGGGCTTCCGCCGTTACGGTGCTGGTGCTGTCCTGGTCCAGCCAGCTCCATGCCAGCGTGCCCATGGCCGACCAGTGGCGGTTGAAATGCACCGTGTCGCCCAGGATCATGGACTGGTAGCGCACGTACTGGGATTCGTATTTGCCCTTGTAATAGGTCTGCGGGCCATTGACGGCAACGGGATTGTCGAGCGACCCGGACGGCACGGACACATAGCTCTGCCCGCTCAGCGGGTTGTAGCCGCCTTCCATGTAGCCATTCGTGCCGATGACCAGGTCATGCCTGATGAAACCGGTGCGGACATGGCCATTGATGTAGGCCATGTTACTGCCGACCTTGAAGTCATTGACCGTGGTGGCGGCGGCCATGGACTGCTTGTAGCCACCGTTGTTGTTGATCAGCGTATCGGCCGATTCAAAGACCTGACGGCCCGAATCCTGATACAGCCCCCCGATCACGAAGCTCCAGTCATCATTGATGCGATGCCTCAGCTTGGCCAGGAACACGTTGTTTTCCGAATTGAAGCCCGCATTCGACTGCCCCATGTGCGGCTTGCTCAGGTCCGGGGCCTCGGGCAGGCGGTAAGCGTCAGAGCCGCCACCGGGATTGCCAAGGTTTATCCCCGCGGGCATGCCACGTTCATCATACGTGTAATGACTGGCATCAAGTTCAAGCACGGTATCGCGGTCGAAATGGATATCGAAATCCGCGCTGACCATGTTGCGCCGCACCCAACTGTCCTGCACATAGGTCGTGCCATCACCATGCAGCAGGTTGATGCGGTAGCCAAACCAGCCATGCTTGCCAAGACGGCCCGACGAATCCACGTTTTCCATCAGCGTGCCGATGGAATCGACCCCCACCACCAGGCGGTTGATACGCTCGTCCGTCGGGCGCTTGAGGCCGTATTCAAACGTGCCCGCCGGGTTCTGGGGGCCATACAGCGCACCCGACAGGCCGTTGAGCACCTGTATGTTGTCGAACTGCTCGGCGGCGTAGGGGGTAACGGTAAAGGCGTTCAGCCCGTCGATACGGCTGTTGGAGATCACGTCCGCCTCGAACCCGCGCGACTGCGGGCGGCTGGTACCGGGGTCGGCACGTGTTTCCAGCTGGACCGAGGGGATGTACTGCATCAGGTCGTTGACGTTACGCGCCTGCTGGTTGACGATCACGTCATGCGGCACGGTCATGATCGACATGGGCGTATCAAGCGTGCGGCGCGTACCCAGCGGGCCGAGATTGGCAGTCTTCTTGTTATAATTGGCCGCAGCGCCCGCCACCATGTTGTGGTGACCGATGACCGTCATTTCCTCTGCATTGGCAGAAGCAACGACATCGTCAGCGGCCTTCTTGTGCGCCTGGTCCGCCGGGGGGACGGTGGTGGTGTTCGGGGTGGCGGTATCCGTCGCCCTGTCCTGCGCATGCGCTGCGGGGGCCAGTAGCGCACCAAGACTGCCCGAAAGCATCAACACCATACCTGCGGTCATTCTGGCCATGCCGGTTCCTGTCCCATTAGCCGTTCTGTTCATATCGGGCCGTATATATTTGCAGGGTGGCCAGTGTCTATATTCGTGTAAATATCTTGTGTGTTCATGCGCCGGATAAGCACACACTGTGTCTTTATGGATACAGTTGTCCATATTCATATGAATATAGACGGAGGCACTTTACCTTGTGCCGGCCGCATCGCCCAGATCTCTTCACGTTATTCTCTTATGGAATAATTTTATTATTTATATCAATGACATGCATTGAAATAACACCTGCAGCCACTATACATGCGCCGCCAGCAGCATGGCACCGAACCCCATGAAGACCGCCCCCGTTACCAGTGCGAATACTTTCTGCACCCGCCGCGTCCGCAGCCATGCGGACAGAAGCCGCCCGCCCGTGGCGTAAACCCCGTACCAGAACGCCTCCACCCCCGCGAATGTCACGACAAGCAGGATATATTGCGGCAGGCGCGCCGCCGCGGGATTGACGAACTGCGGGACGAAGGCGGCGGCGAACAGCAGCAGCTTGGGGTTGCTGATCCCGGTCAGGAAGCCATCACGGAACAGATCGCGCGTGGCGGCGACCGGCCGGGCCGGGAGATCATCATCGGCATCATCATGCGCCACATTGCGCGCCATCCATGCCCGCACGCCCAGAAACACCAGATACCCCGCCCCGATCACGCGCAGTACGGCAAACAGACGGGGGGATGCGGCCAGCACGCCCGCCATGCCACCCAGGGATGCACTGACCACCAGCACGATGGCCAGCATGCATCCGGCCATGACCGCGATACTCCGCCCCACCCCATGGCGCACGCTGACCGACAGGACATGCATCATGTTCGGTCCCGGCATGGCCGACAGCACACATGCCGTCGCCGCGAATAAAAGCCATGTATGGACCGTCACCTGCTTCGCGTGCTCCCTGCGTTGTGTTGCCAGCGTCGTGGCCCCGTGGGCCTGACCATGCCGCCTTCACTTGACGGCGGGCAAGCCCCTGGTATAGACGGATGTTATATTATAACACTCCGAGTACTTCATGCCTTCACCCGCCCACGCCCCGGCCAACGAACAGGACACAGGGACAGCCATGCCCGTTCCGGCTTCCCGCACCGTGCACGCCCTGCCGCTGACATGGATGGCGCGCGCGTGGTGGCAGCGGGTGGCATGCGTCGCCCTGCCCTGCGCCCTGATGTGGGGGCTGATTGCCTGGGCCGTGGTGCAGCCATGACCGCCCGTTCGTGACACAGGGTACCATCAGGCTGGACAATGCCGGCGTGGTGCTGAACGGCACACCGGTCTGGCAGCACGTGACCGGCAGTTTTGCCGCAGGCAGCATGACCGCCATAGCGGGCGCCAACGGGGCTGGCAAGTCCACGTTGCTGCGCGCCATACTGGGTGAGGTGCCGCTGGCTGCGGGCACGATCACGCTGGGTGGCCTGCGCGCGCGGGATTTTGGCTATCTGCCGCAGGCGCGCAAGATCGACCGCGCCTTCCCCATCAGTGTCACGGACATGGTGCTGGGGGGGGCGTGGCACCTTACGGGCGCCTTTGGCCAGGCGGGGCGCGTGATCCGCCAGCGTGCGGCCGATGCGCTGGCGCGTGTCAATCTGTCCGGGCAGGCGGGGCGCATGATCGACGCCCTCTCCGCAGGCCAGTTCCAGCGCCTGCTCTTTGCCCGCCTGCTCATGACCGATGCCCGTGTCATCATGCTGGATGAACCCTTTACCGCGCTGGATGCGCCAACCACGCGGGACCTGCTGGAACTGGTGTGCGAATGGCACGCACAGGGCCGCACCATCATTGCCGTGCTGCATGACATGCACCAGATCCGCAGCTGTTTCCCGCATGTCGTCCTGCTGTGTGGCGGGCAGGCGACATGGGGAGAGACCGCCCGCATCCTGACCCCCGCCACCCTGCGCCGCGCCTATGGCGGGACGGACGCCGGCTGGCCGGATGCGCAGGCATGAGCCTGCTTTCCATCCTGTGGGACCCGTTTGCGGATTTCGGGTTCATGCGCCGCGCCCTTGTGGCGTGCGTGACACTGGGCATGGGGGCGGGGCCGGTTGGCGTGATGCTGCAGCTGCGCCGCATGAGCCTGATCGGCGATGCGATGAGCCATGCCATCCTGCCCGGTGCCGCGATCGGTTTCCTGCTGGCGGGCGGGCTGTCGCTGACCGCCATGGGGCTGGGTGGCATCGGGGCGGGGCTGGGGGTGGCGCTGCTGGCGGGACTGGTCAGCAGGCGGACCCATCTGGCGGAAGATGCCAGCTTCGCCAGTTTCTACCTGACATCGCTGGCGCTGGGGGTACTGATCGTTTCCGCGCGCGGGTCGAACATCGACCTTCTGCATGTGCTGTTCGGCACCATCCTCGCCATTGACGGCCCGGCGCTGTACCTGATGGGCGGCATCACCACGCTCAGCCTGGCCCTGCTGGCCGTGATCTGGCGGCCACTTGTCATGGAATGTGTCGATCCCGGCTTCATGCGCATGAGCGGGGCGCAGGGCGGGCTTTATCACATGGCGTTCCTGTTCCTGGTGGTCATCAACCTGGTGGCGGGGTTCGAGGCGCTGGGCACGCTCATGTCGGTTGGCATGATGATGGTGCCCGCCGCCACCGCGCGGCTGTGGACACGCCGCCTGCTGCCCATGATGGCGCTGTCCGCCACGGTGGGCATGGTGGCGGGGCTGGTGGGGCTGCTGGTGTCCTACCATTTCCAGCTGGCGGCGGGGCCGTCCATCATCCTGACATGCAGCGTGCTGTATGTCCTCTCCCTGCTCGCGTCCCCCACCGGCATCCGGGCGGGACGGAGTTCACCCCTGTAGGAAAGTCCTGATCATGCGCCGCCTGTCCTGCCTGCTGGGCCTTTGCGGGGTCCTGTCCATCATGCCTGCCCATGGCGCACCCGCGCCCCGCACCGTGCATGCGGTGGCCAGTTTTACCGTGCTGGCCGATGTGGTGGCGCATGTGGGGGGCACGCATGTCACCGTTACCTCGCTGGTGCCGCCCGATGGCGACCCGCACGAATTCGAACCCGCCCCGAATGACGCGCGCGTGCTGCGGCAGGCCGATATCGTGTTCATGAGCGGCGAGGGGCTGGAAAGCTGGTTTGGCCGCCTGGCACATGCGGCAGGCTATCACGGCACGCCCGTCATCGTGTCCCGCGGGATCAGCCTCCATATTCCGCCGGGTGGCGGACAGGCGGAAGCGGACCCGCATGTGTGGAACGACGTGGCCAACGTGATCATATGGGCCAACAACATCCGTGACGCGCTGATTGCCATCGACCCGGCTGATGCGGACAGTTTCCGCGCATCGGCGGCTACCTATGTCAGCCAGCTTGAAACGCTGGACCATGACATCCGCACCCGCATCGACACCATACCGGCCGAGCGGCGGCGCATCCTGACCAGCCATGACGCTTTTGGCTATTTTGGCCGTGCCTATGGGGTCACGTTCCTTGCCCCGCAGGGTTTTTCTACCGAGACGGAAGCATCGGCCGGTGACGTGGCCCGTCTGATCACCCAGATCCGGGCCAATAATGTAGCCACCTATTTCATGGAAAACGCCACCGACCCGCGCCTGGTCCAGCAGGTGGCCCATGCCACCGGGGCCGCGCCGGGGGGCGAACTGTATGCCGAGGCCCTGTCCCCCCCCACCGGCCCCGCACCGGACTACATCACCATGATGCGCCACAACACCGATCTCATGCTTGCGGCGATGCGTCCGCACTGACCCCTGACGCCCCCGCCACGGCGAAGGGGGTGATGTCGATACGGCTGGCATGCATGTCCACCACCGACTGCCGGTGCGTGATCGAGACGACCGTCATGTCCGGGCAGGCATGCCGGAGCAGGGCGTAAAGGGCCGTTTCCGACGCCGCATCGAGGTTGGAGGTCGATTCATCAAGGAAGACCCATTGCGGCCGCGCCAGCACGATCCGGGCGAAGGCCAGGCGCTGGAGTTCACCCGGTGAGAGGATCTGCCCCCATGGTTCCTCGCTGTCCATGCGGGGTACCAGTGCTTCCAGCCCGACATCGCGCAGCGCCTGCGCCACGTCCTGCACCGGATAGGCATCGACCCCGGCGGGATAGGTCACGACACGGCGCAGCGTGCCGGTGGGCACGTAGGGGCGCTGGGGCACGAACATCATGGACGCATCGGGCCGGGTGACGCTGCCCGTGGCAAACGGCCAGATCCCCGCCAGCACGCGGAACAGGGTGGACTTGCCGGTACCTGATGGTCCGGTCACCACCGTCATCCGCCCGTGCGGCAGGGTAAAGTTCACGTTGCGCAGGAGCGGCGCGCCATCGGGACGGAAGACATCCATGCCGCTGACACGCAGGTCCGCGCCAGCGGGGGCGGGCAGCATCGTGACTTCATCACGCATGGCGCGCGCGCGGTCCATTACGCGCTGGAAGGTAGCCAGACGCGCCACCTCCGCATGCCATGTGGTCAGCGATGCGTAGGAGGTGGACAGCCAGCTCAGCGCGCCCTGCACGCGTGAGAACGCCATGACAAGCTGCATGAGCGTGCCGAAACTCATCTTGCCGGCAAAATAGCGGATGGAACCGATCAGCAGGGCAAAATTGCCCGACACCACTTCCAGCCCCGTGGTCAGCAGTCCCAGCCACTTGGTCCGCCGCATGATGGACAGGAAATTGCGATAGACGGCGGCAAAGGAGCGATCCAGCCCCGCCTGTTCCTCCCCCTCGCCACGATACAGTGCTATTCCTTCCGCGTTGTTGCGGACATGGACAAGGCTGTAGCGGAAATCGGCCTCGGCGCGCTGCTGGAAGAACTGCAGCCCCGCCAGCCTGCGCCCGGCCAGATGCGTGACCCAGGTCGCCCCCACGGAATAGAACAGCGCCGCCCAGAAGAAATAGCCCGGTATGGAAATTCCCAGCACCTCCAGCGGGCCGGACAGCGCCCACAGCAGCCCGATATAGCTGAACAGGGTCACGACATTGGTCACAAGGTTGATGAACTGCGTCAGCGTATCGGTCACGAAGCTGTTCAGGTCTTCCTGTATGCGCTGGTCGGGGTTGTCGGCCCCGGTTTCCAGGCCGGATGTGGTGATGGCGATGCGGAAGAAGGTCTGGTCCTCCATCCACTGCCGGGTCATGCGCGCGGTCAGCCACCGCCGCCAGCGCAGGCCCAGCATCTGCTGCAGGTAGGTCGCGTAGATGCTGCACAGGATCGCCGGAATGGTGATGATGAAAAAGCCGAGAACGAAGCCTTCGTCATTATGCACGTACCAGAACAGCCCGCGCAGGAACGTCGTGGCATCACGCTGCTGGAGCGCGGTATAATATACATTGCGGGAAAAGGACTGGAGCAGGTCCAGCCCCACCATGGAAAAGGTCAGGACCAGTACCGCGGCCAGCAGCCCCCACGCCCACTTCCTGTCCTCCGAGACAAAATAGGGGCGGGTAAGGTACCAGACGTCTTTCAGGAGAAGGCGCAGATGCTGCATGTCGATCCCGTGCAGTGGGTTGGGGCGTGAAGCCCCAGCATTCCCACGAAGTGGGGACGGACTCAATCTTCATTGCGGGCAGACGGCAGCCCCGGCACCGCGCGGAAGGCGATTTAAGGCTTCTCACGACTTCTTGACGACCCGGGCCGCATCTGTCCGCCCTGCCGCCCATCCTGCCCGAAACCGCCATTACCGGCTGATAACAGGGATTTATGATGAATCACCCCATAGGAAAAAGAGTGTGATATATCCAAAAGATGAATGCCTGTCATATCAGAGACAGGGGTACGGAGCCGGATCATCGTGACTATGTTTGACACATAGATTCACAAAAGGGGGAGGCTGCGCCCTGCCCCGGATGAACAATGCAAGGAAGAATGAATATGGTGTCGTTCAGTCGCGTCCTGTCCGCCGGTGCCGTTGCAACCCTGCTGGCAACAGCACCGCTTGCGGCCCATGCCGCAGAAGTCTCTCCCCCCACGGGCGCGGGCGTTGCAAACCAGGTCGAGCAGGTCGCACCGGGTTCCCTGTCGGCCGATACGGTCTATTCGGCCGTTGCCTCGGCCAAGCCGGCTGATCTGGGCGGGATCATGAACTACTGCATCCAGTCCAACTACCTGACCGCATCCGAAGCGTGGCCCGTGCTGTCCGCCTTCAACAAGAAGACGAATGATGTGCCGTCCAACCAGAAGGGCAACATGTCCTATGCCGATGGCTCCACCGGCCTGCTGAAGGTGGGCGGCAAGGAACCCATTTCGCTGGAAGACGCATCGACCGACATCCGCAAGCAGGCCTGTGCGAAGGTTGAGGCACGCGCGAAGTCCATGCTCTGATCCGCTTGCGCGGTCCTGTCTGCCTCATGATGCCCCGCCGGTCTTTCCGGCGGGGTTATTCATGAAGCACGCCCGTCCTGTGGCGGAATGATACGCGGCCCCTGCTCTCTTCGTTTTTTCATGAAGGACAGGACCGAACGGTTCCGGGGCCACTTTATTTTCAGACGAACGCTGTTTCCCGAAGCTTTTTGAAAAAAGCTTCACCAGAAACTTCCTGATGATCTACGTCGCCTACCGTACCCACACGCGTGAGAACGCCATGTGGTACAAGCGGGTGGAAAAGTAATGGCCCAGCCGGGGCGAGACCAGATCTACGTAACTGATGCTTATCATGGGGGCCGCGGGGGCAAGGCGGGTAATACGGTCATCCACCTGCTGCCACAGGGTCCGTGCCGCCTGCGGGTCGGATGCCTGCCGGATGCGCGCCACCAGTGACTGCACCGTAGGGTCGCACAGCCCCGATATGTTGATGGAACTGTCCGAACCGGGATGGAAATTCTCGCAGCCGAATATGGTATCAAGGAAATTGGAGGGGGACGCGTAATCCGCGTACCATCCGATCAGGCTGATCTGGACGTGATTGGCCGTGTTCTGCGCATAGGACAGTTCCATGGCGGGTGAGAGCGGATGCAGCCGCGCGTGGTAGCCGATGGCCTGCAGCATGTCACGCAGATAGGTGCCCATGCTGGTGTCCATGGCCGTGGCCTCCACGATCAGGGTCACGTCCTGCCCCTCCGTCCCGCTTTCATGCACTAGCTGGCGGGCGCGGGGCAGATCGGGATGGGTCCATGCAGGGGCCGGATGGTCTGGGTCGGCATCACGGGTCCAGGCACAGGCGCCATCACCGGGCAGCAGGCCCGGCGGCACCATGCGGCAGAGCGGGGCGGCAATGCCCGACCCGCCATACAGGATGGTCATGGCGCGGCGATCCAGCGCGTAATTGACCGCCTGCCGCGCCTTGAGGGTGTTGAAAGGCGGGATGTTGACGTTCATCGGCAGGAACATAAGGCCATAGAGCGGGTAGACATGCACCTGCGCGGTGTACTGCCCCCCGATCTCCCCCAACCGGTCCAGCGGCTTCAGCCCCGCCATCCAGTCATACTGCCCGCGTTCCACGGCGGTCAGCGCGTCTTCCTCCGACAGGCCGAAATCATAGTCGATGGCATCGACATAGCCATCGGGCTGTGCCGCCTCGCTCCATTCCTGAAAATGGGGATTGCGCGCCAGCCGCATACCCTGTTCTGGATCAGATGAGACGATACGGTACGGCCCGGTGCCGGGTGCGATGTCGTTGCCCAGGTCATGGGTCGGGGTGCTGGCGGGCAGGATGACCGCATGGCCGAAGGCGAGCTTGTAGGGAAATTCGGAATCCGGTGCGTTCAGGTGAATGGTGATGCACCGGGTGGCTTCATCCGTTTCCACCCCGCCATGCAGCGTGCAGGCTGCTGGTGCACGCAGGCAGGCATCCGCGCCGATGATGTCGCCATAAAACGACCCCGCCGTGGGCGAGCCCACCATGAAGATCCGCCGCAGTGATGCCGCCACATCCGCCACCGTAACCGGCGCACCGTTGGAAAAACGGATGCCCTCGCGCAGCGTGAAGACCCATGTCCGCCCCCCGTCCCGCCGTTCGGGCATGGCCTGCGCCAGATCGGGCACGACCTGCGCGCCTGCAGGCCCTTCCAGCTTGGGGTAGGTCAGCAGCCCGTCATAGACAACGCTTTCGAGCTGCATGTACTGGCTGGTGTAGTTGATCTGCGGGTCCAGCGTGCCAGCAGAACTTGCGGCGGTCAGCCGCAGGGTGCCGCCGCGATGGGGGCTGGCCTGCGTATCCGCCCGCGCGGGCAGGGCCAGCAGGGCAAGCCCGCCCGCAAGGCTCAGGCCCGCATGCCGCCACGCGGGCTTCATGCGCGGACCGTGCTTCAGTGCCCGCCCTGCGCGTTCATGAGTTCGGTCATCCGCGCCGTGATCTCTGCCGCCGTGGCAGTGGCGGGCAGGCTGCCCTCATACCGCCCGGTGGGGGACATGATCACGATCTGGGTGGCGGGTTCCATGGTGTAGTCACCATTCTCCCCTTCATGGCGCACGTAGGGGGCGTGGTATTCCTTCGCCACCGCCTCGACCATCTTGGGGGACGCGGTCATGACCGTGACATGCGAGCCGTAGCGCAGCGCATAGGTACGCAGCACGTCCGACGTGTCACGCATGGGGTCGAGTGTGATGAAGATGGGCACCGCCAGCCGCGCACGGTCATGGCCCAGCGCCTCCACCCCTTCCGCCATGGCCTTGACCGTGGCGCCACAGACCGTGTCGGGGCAGTGGGTGGAGCCGAAATAGACCAGCATCCACCGGCCCCGGAAATCGGTGTCCAGCACCGAGCCGTCCGCCCCGTTGACCATCCGGAACGACCCGCCCACCGGGTTGCCATAGCTGGTCAGCGGCACCGGCGCGCTGTCCGACCAGCGATAGCCCAGATAGCCAAAGATTGAAGAGACCACCACGATGGCCAGCCCGACCAGCATAAAAAACCGGTCCCGTTCGTTTCGCATCATCAGTGTGCATCCGCCCAGTTCGTTCCGGTCCCGGTTTCCACGACCAGGGGCACAGAAAGGGCCGCTGCGGATTCCATGACCTGCCTGACGAGGGCGGCCAGACGATCGGCATCATCCTTGCGCACCTCGAACACAAGTTCGTCATGGACCTGAAGGAGCATGCGTCCGTCAAGCCCCGTATTGGACAGGGCCGCAGGAATTCGCACCATGGCGCGCTTTATGATGTCGGCAGCCCCGCCCTGCAGCGGGGCGTTGATGGCCTGTCGTTCGGCATAGTTGCGGCGCACGGCGCTCTTGTCGGCAATGCCCGGCACCCAGCAGCGGCGGCCAAAGGGGGTGGTGACATATCCCTTCGCCCGTGCTTCCGCCTTCACCCGCTCCATGTAATCGCGGATGCCGGGATAGCGGGCGAAATAGGCGTCGATGTAGCCCCGTGCCTCACCGGGTGGAATGCCGAGCTGGCGGCCAAGGCCAAAGGCGCTGATGCCGTAGATGATGCCGAAATTGATGGCCTTGGCGCGCCTGCGCGTCAGCGGGTCCATGCCTTCAAGCGGTATGCCGAACACTTCGGACGCAGTGCGGGCATGGATGTCCTGCCCCAGTTCGAATGCCTCACGCAATGCGGGAATGTTCGCCACATCTGCCAGAAGCCGCAGTTCGATCTGGGAATAGTCCGCCGAGACCAGGACATGCCTGGGGGCCGCGACAAAGGCCCGGCGGATCCGCCCGCCTTCTTCCGTGCGGATGGGAATGTTCTGCAGGTTGGGATCATTCGATGACAGGCGGCCCGTGGTCGTCACCGCCATCTGGAACGATGTGTGCACGCGCCCCGTCGCCGGATTGATCTGGTTGAGCAGCGCATCGGCATAGGTGCTTTTCAGCTTGGCCAGCTGCCGCCATGCCAGTATGCGCGCCGGCAGGTCGTGCCCCTGATCCGCCAGGTCCTGCAGCACCGATGAATCCGTGCCCCATGCCCCCGCCTTGGTGCGCTTGCCGCCGGGCAGGCCCATTTCATCGAACAGGATTTCCCCAAGCTGCTTGGGGGAGCCGACATTGAAGTCACGCCCGGCCAGCTTGTGGATCTCGGCCTCGATCACGCCCATGCGCTGCGCGAATTCGGTGGACATGGCGCGCAGGTCATCGGCATCGACCGCTATACCCGCGCGTTCCATGTCCGCCAGGATCGGCACCAGCGGGCGCTCCATTTCCTCATACAGCGCCAGCGCGTGGCTGGTGCGCAATTGCGGCTTCAGCACCTGCCACAGCCGCAGGGTCACGTCAGCGTCCTCCGCCGCATAAGGCGTGGCGCGGGCAATATCCACCTGCGAGAACACCACCCGGTTGCGGCCGGTGCCCGTGACCTCATCATAGGGGATGGGCGTATGGTCCAGCGTCAGGCGCGAAAGCTCATCCATGCCCTGCCCGTGCTTTCCCGCCGACTGGGCATAGGAAATCAGCATGGTGTCATCAATCGGCGCGGGCTGGACGCTGCCGGCCTGTGTCAGCACCAGCAGGTCGAATTTGGCGTTCTGGAACACCTTGAGCACCGACGGGTCGGCAAACAGCGGTTCAAGGATTTCCAGCGCGATTGCCACCGGCATCTGCGGGGTGCCAAGGCTGTCCATCAGGCCCACCTGATGCCTGAGCGGAATATAGCATGCCCTGCCACATTGCGGGGCAAGGGAGATACCGACCAGCGGGGCGGTAAGCGGGTCAAGCCCGTCGGTTTCCGTATCCACCGCGCAGACCCCGCTGGTGCGGGCCTGCTCCACCCATTTGCGCAGCACTTCGGGGTCGGTTACCGTTTCGTACCCGCCATAGGGTTCGGGCGGGATGGGGGGCAGTTCACCCGCAGGCTGGCTGAGTCCCTCTGGCGTGACATGGGCGGAAATGCGCGGGCGTGGCTTTGCCTTGAGCCCCATGCGCTGCAGCAGCGAGGAGAACCCCATATCCGACAGCCACGCGCCCAGACGCTCCATGTCCACATCACAGCAGGCCAGGTCGGACAGGGGTTCGGGGCACGGCGCGTCTTCACGCAGCGTGACCAGTTGCAGCGACAGGCGCGCCATGTCGGCATGGGCCAGCAGGTTGTCACGCCGCTTGGACGCCTTCATGCTTTCCGCGCCGGCCAGTATGCCGTCCAGCGACCCGTATTCCGCCATCAGCGCCGATGCGGTCTTGGGGCCGATGCCCGGCACGCCGGGCACGTTGTCCACCGGGTCGCCAATCAGGGCCTGTACCTGCGCCACGCGATCGGGGGCCACGCCAAATTTGGCCTCGACCTCCTTGGGTCCGATCGGCCGGTTCTTGATCGGGTCCATCATCATCACGCCGGGGCGGATGAGCTGCATCAGGTCCTTGTCGGATGAATAGATGGTGCACTGCCCGCCCGCATCGGTCACCTTGCGGGCATAGGCTGCGATCAGGTCATCGGCTTCCCATCCCGCTTCCTCCAGCGCCGGCACGCCGAAGGCGGCGGTCGCATCGCGCACAAGGCTGAACTGCGGGCGCAGTTCCTCTGGCGGTTCGGGGCGATGGGCCTTGTATTCACCATACAGGTCGTTGCGGAACGTATGCCGCCCTGCATCAAAGATGACCGCAAGATGCGTGCCGGCATGCTCGCGCAGCAGGCGGGAGAGCATGTTGGAAAAGCCATAGACCGCGTTGACGGGCGTACCGTCGGGGCTGGTCATGGGCGGCAGTGCGTGGAAGGCGCGGAAAATGAAGCCCGAACCATCCACCAGGATCAGGTGAACCTGCTTGTCGCTGGACATGTATCAGTATGCGATCAGTGCTCGCTGCCCGCTGGCGCATCGGGGTTCAGCACGAACAGCCGCGAGCAGTAGGGACAGAATGTCTGGTGATGGCCGATGCGCAGGAAAACGCGCGGATGCCCCAGCGCGCCAAGTCCGCCATCACAGGACAGGGTACGCGAATCGACGACAATGGTTTCAATCGTACCCAGGCGCGGGTGCGGAACGGGATCGGGGGACAGGGCTTGCATGGTATACGGGCCTCGGGCTGTTGTCCGGCTTGGGTTTGCATTGATCCCGCCGGTAAGGGATCATGCGCTGGGTCATGATGATACGCAGGATTGCCGTGCTTTCAAACATTCGCCTGTCACGCCTGCTTTATCCAGCGCTTTTTATGCTGCTGGCGGCGTGCGCCACGCGGGAAGTCCCCACCCCCGCCGCCCCGGCACGCCACCCGGAACTGGCCCGCCTGGTTCCGCCCGACCGCATGGTCGATGTGGCGGGCATGGGGGCCGTGCCGCTACGGGTCTGGTCCGCGCAGGGACCTGAGCGGGCTGTGATCGTGGCGCTGCATGGCTTCAACGACAGCCGCGATGCGTGGGAACGCCCGGCACCCGCACTGAACGCCGCGGGGCTGACCGTTATCGCCCCCGACCTGCCCGGCTTCGGCCAGACCGCGCAGCGCGGTGGCTGGGTGGGAACGGATGCCCTGCTGCGGACCGTTACCAGCCTGCTCACCACCATCGGGCGCGAACATCCCGGCGTGCCGCTGTATGTGATGGGCGAGAGCATGGGCGGCGCGCTGGCCACGCTTATGGCAGCACGATCCGATGGCCCCGCCCCCCCGGTGGCGGGCTACATCCTGCTTGCCCCGGCGTTATGGGATCTGGATGGCGGCACGCGCCTCACCACGCATCTCATGGCCGCCATGGCGCCACGCGGGCGGCTGAGCGGGCATGAACTGCCCGTGCATGTCACCGCCGCCGATGACATGCTGGCCCTGGCGCGCCTGTATTATGACCCGCTGACCCTGCGTGATACCGGCACTACGGCGCTGGCGGGACTGACAGAGCTCATGCACCGGGCGGCCGGGGCCTGCGCGCATGTACATGGTCGTGTACTGGTGGTTTATGGCGGCCATGACGAGATCATTCCCGCCACGGCCATGGCACGGGCATGGCGGCGGCTGCCCGCCACGACACGGCATGATTACAGCCCCGGCGGCTACCACCTGCTCCTGCGCAGCCGCGAAGGGGGCCGGATAACGGCGGACATCGCAGGCTGGATCGAACATCCCGACCGTTTCCTGCCATCAGGCGGCGATGCAGCGGCGGCAGCATGGATGGCGGAGCAGAAAGGACGCAGCGCCCCGCTTCCCATCGCACCGGGCTGGATGGACTGGATCGCACCACAATGATTTTTCGTGATTTGAGGGGTGGCATTCAGCCCGGTCCCGATGTATGCAGGCGGGAGTGGACTCGTAGCTCAGCTGGATAGAGCGTCGCCCTCCGAAGGCGAAGGTCGAAGGTTCGAATCCTTTCGAGTCCGCCATTCATTTTTTAGAAAATAACCTCAAGCGCCACCCTGGCACAAAGCTGGTTCATACCAGACAGTCCCGGGCCTGGATGCCGGTTCCCAAAAATCCGTGACCTTTGGCGGGATCAGGGGCACGGCCCCTGATGGACCAACTCCAGCGTCAGAAACCAAGCAGGACATGCAACCGGTTCGGTATCCCCATAAGGGGTCTGGAATCTTCAGGATAGACCTGCCCGTGATAGGCGACGCACGTATCCATCGGGTATCCGAAGACATGGACATTCTCCCCCCCTTCCGACGGTGCAATGACGGGTTGCAGGTTCAGGGTCTCCAGCACGCCCGGACCGGATAACGGCATGAAATAGGCGTTGGCTCCATGGTAGAAGGAAACGGACCGGACGGTCTCTTCTTCCCTTTGATGGGGTTTAAGAAACCGCAGGATGTCATGGACCGTTATCTGCGCGTGAAACGTAGGGGGATATCGGTTGCCTGTCGCCGCCGCCTGCGCAACCCCGATAATCCGGTTATGGTCATTAAGGAGCGCCGCACCGGATATTCCCGGCATCAGGGCAGCGGGATCGGAAAACCACCCTGTCAGGATACCCCGGTACACCGGCGCGATCTCCAACCCGCTGATCGTGTCATACCAATCCCTGACATCCACCATGTCGAGCAGCACAGCACCGTCCCCATTCATGCCGGCCACCGCAGATTCCACCTCCTGTGCAAGGCGGCTTTTGGACAGGATGGTGGCCGGGTCCTGCCTGGCTTCTCCCAGGTATTTGCCATACCGGTTGATGACACGGATCTTGCCATGCGTCTCCAGCGCATGCTGTACCACATGCCGCACCGTCAGGATGCGATCATGTCCCTCGGCCGTGCGGCTGTTGCGGATGATGGTCCCCGTACCGCTTCTGTCGGCCCTGCCATCGGGACCTTCCACATACAGGAACACGACGGCATCCAGCGCCGCGCGCTCGGCCTCGGGCACGCGCTGCCCGTCAAAACACGATTCATCCGCCACGATGTCCGGCCCGACCTGATGGGCCATATCCCTGTGGGCAATCACAAAAGGACCGAACCAGCGCCCCGTGATCACGACCGCCGCATACGCCCCCACCACCATCAGGCACACCAGGAACGGCTGTTGCCGCAGGTGGTGGAAGATCGCGCCGGGGGGCAGCATCATGCCCCCTGCATCATGGAGCAGGGCAGGGAGGAAGGATACAGGCAGGCAGGCAACATGTGATCCACATATCACATGGACGTGATACCGCCTACATGACCGCCCAGTTTGGCACGGCCTGTTGGCCAGGGCCCCGGGGGGCAGTCCGGAATTTCAGCCGGAGCCTCCCACGGATGCCACTATCGGCAAAGCGTTCGCCATACTGCCCGATACAGGACACACCGATATCAATCCGGTTGCGCGTTACGGCTTTCAGCCCTGCATCCGGCACCGCACAGGCTCCACTGGCACCCTGCGTCGCGCTGAGAACCCGATAGGCGCCCATGATGTTCGGGAACATCACGAGTTGCGCCCTACCCCATCCACGACTGGTGCATGGCCCATCACCGCCACCTGGCCGCCATTGGCCAGCAGGGTCGATCCCGCCTTCTGCCGCAGGCTGCCATTTACCGGCAGCGTGCCAGTGCCGCCACGCCTGCCCTGCGGGGCCGCGCCCTGATCGACGACAATACTGCCGCCTACCGTATCCCGGTCTTCCAGCATGGCGCCGGACTTCACCGTAACTGGGGCGACGAACAGGCTGCCATCAACCGCCAGCGTTCCGGCCCCACCACTGGTCTGGACATTAGCCGGCCCCCTCTGTCTGTGTGCGGCAGGCCGGCACCTTCCGTATTGACTGGACTGGCCCATCCAGCACAATCGTCATGAAAGCCATCGGCACTGCGCCACAGCGGTGGCTGACCAGACAGGACAGATGGAATCATCCGCCATGCTCCCCACCCGCCTGCATGCCCTGATCGGTGCCACGGCCTGCGTTCTCGCTCTTGGCACCCTGCGCCCCGCCGCCGCCCAGCAGGCTGACGAGCAGGCGCCCCGGCACGGCCCCACGCCAGAGCAGAAGGCCGAGATGGAACGCGCGGTGCATGAAGCGGTCCAGCAGGACATACGCGCCGTGGCGCAGTACAAACTCCCGAAGGATTTCTTTGCCCGCATGCTGCCCCTGACACGGCAGATCAGGATGGCCCACATCATTCCCCCCACCCAGACCAGGAACATGACGCTGGTCGCCACCATCCGGCGCACGGAAGCCATGCCGCAGCTCCAGCCCCTGCTGCTGCAGTACGGCCTGTCGGCGCGGGACTTCGTGATGGGCATCACCGCTTTCCAGATGACGGTCGAAAGGCTGGATGATACCGGGGCACGGGGCAAGGATATCCCCCGCCTGAACCCTGACAACGTCACCCTGATCCGCACCCATCAGGGACTGACACAGGCCCTGCTGAACAACATGGATGACGGGAGCGAACACCTGCAATAGCTCCCGGCCGGCCGGGTACACGGCGGCAGGACATGGCCGGTGCCCTGCGCGCACTCTTGTCATGGCCCGCACCTTTGCGGATATGTCCGGCGTTACGGACCAGATGCCTGATGGCCCGCTGGCATGGAACATGAAGGGTGGTACCAGGCGCGATGCAGACAGGGGCGGACGATACCGGATCCGGCACACCGGGCGGGCAGACCCGGCCGGGCAGGATGCGCGCATGGCTGCGCGATATCGTGGCGGGTCTCTCGCTGGCTTCCATGAACATTCCACAGGTGCTGGGCTATACCCGCATCGCCGCCATGCCCACCGTGACGGGTCTGTATACCGTGCTGCTGCCGCTGCTGGCGTTTGCGGGGTTCGGGGCGTCGCGGCATCTGGTGGTGGCGGCGGATTCCGCCACGGCCGCCATCTTTTCCAGCGCGCTGGAAAAGATGGCCGTGCCGGGCAGCGCCTATTACATGGCGCTGGTCAGCATGGTGGCCCTGCTCAGCGCCGCCTTCCTGCTGGTGGCGCGCCTGTTCCGCCTCGGCTTCCTGGCGGATTTCCTCTCCCGCACGGTTCTGGTCGGCTTTCTGGCCGGGGTTGGGGTGCAGGTGGCGCTGGCCATGCTGCGTGACATGCTGGGCGTATCGGCCTCCGCGCATAACACCGTGGTGCAACTGGTACAGACACTTGCCCACCTGCCGCAGGCCAGTCTGCCCACCATGCTGCTGTCCGCCATCGTGGTGGGCACGATCATGGCGGGAGAACGGCTGGCGCCCCGCGCGCCCCTGCCGCTTGTAATGGTGATGGGCACCATGGCCGCAAGTGCCGCCCTGGGCCTGTCACGCTACGGAGTCGAGACCATCGGCCCGATCGCAAGCGGCCTGCCGCGCCTGCACCTGCCTTATGTGGCGTGGAACGACATGCTGGCACTGCTGCCGGTCGCGACGTCGTGCGTATTCGTGATCATTGCGCAGAGCGCGGCCACGTCACGCGCCTTTGCCGTGCGCTTTCATGACCCCGTAAATGACAACGCCGACATACTGGGCCTGTGCGCCGCCAATGCCATGGCAGGGCTGAGTGGCACCTTTACCGTCAACGGCAGCCCGACCCAGACCGCCATGGCGGTGCGCGCGGGCGCGCGCAGCCAGCTTGCGCAGGTGACCTTTGCGGCCGTCACGATGCTTGTGCTGCTGTTCCTGACGGGGCCGCTGCAGTACCTGCCGCGCTGCGTGCTGGCCTCCATCGTCTTTACGGTGGCGCTGGGCATGATCGACCTGCGGGCACTGGGCGCCATATGGCGCGAAAGCCCCGGCGAATACGGTCTGGCGCTGGTCACGGCGGCGGCCGTGGTGGGGATCGGGGTAGAACAGGGCATTTTCCTTGCCATTGCGCTTTCGCTGTTCCGGCACGTGCGCCACAGCTATGAGCCCCACACCATGATCCTGCGCCATGACCCGCATTCCGGCCTGCTGGAACCCTTTGACGTGACAGCCGGGCAGGAGACGGCACCGGGGCTGATTGTCTACCGCTTCTGTGCCGACCTGTTCTACGCCAATTCCGCACGCTTCGGGCGCGACGTACGGCTGCTGGTCGACCATGCCCCCACCCCGGTAACCTGTCTGGTCATTGATGCCAGCGCCATTACCGATATCGACTTTTCCGCCGCAAGCGACCTGCGCGACCTGTTCACCACGCTGCGGCAGGCGGGGACCCATGTCATTTTCGGACGAGTCAGTCCCTATCTGCGGGCCGACATGGACCGCCATCGCATCACGCCGGTGGTGGGGGCAGACAACATCCATGCACAGCTCCATACCGCCATCGCCACCGCGCGTGCGGTGATGGACGAAGGGCCGGATGCCCCCGCGGCGATACTCCATGCCGCGCCCACGGCATAGCTTGCCCGCATGGGCACAGGCTGGCGGTTGTCGCCCCTGCCCCAAGGCGATACGCTGCCGCCTTCTCAGGTAATCAGGGCACGGGATCTGGCGCATGCAATGGGGTTGGGTGGGCGCGACCGCCACCATCAGTTTTCAGGTCCTGTTCATCATCCGCGTCCTGCTCAGGCCACACCGGCAGCCTGCCTCCCGCGTGGCATGGGTCGCCATTATCGGCTCGCTGCCCATCGTGGGCATGCTGGCCTACCTGCTGCTGGGGGAGACCCATCTCAACCGGCACATCATGGTGCGCATACGCCGCGCGATCCGCCAGCTGCCCATTCCCGGCAAGACCGGTGAGGCCCTGATCGATGCCGAGCGGGATTTTGGCCTGCATCCACGCCTGGCCCCGCTGTTCCGGGTCGGGCAGTCCATCAGCGGCTACCCGCCCATGGGCGGCAACACGGCCAGCCTGATGGCGGATTCGGACGCGGCGATTGACGCGATCGTGGCCGATATCGATGCGGCGCGGGCGCATGTACATATCAGCTTCTATATCTGGCTGGCCGACAATAACGGCATGAAGGTTGTCGCGGCGCTGAAGCGCGCGGCCGCCCGTGGCGTAACCTGCCGGGTCATGGCCGATGACCTTGGATCCCGCCGCCTGGTCCATAGCCACCACTGGTCCGACATGGCGGCCGCCGGGGTGCGGCTGGTGCGCGCGCTGCCCATTGGCAACCCGCTGCAACGCCCCTTTCGCGGGCGGTTCGACATGCGCAACCACCGCAAGATCGTGGTGATTGACAGCAGGATTACCTATTGCGGCAGCCAGAACTGTGCCGACGCCGCCTTCCGCGTAAAGGCCCGTTTCGCGCCATGGGTTGATCTGGTCGCCCGGTTCGAAGGCCCGGTGGTCCTGCAGAACCAGCATCTTTTCGCAACCGACTGGACCGCCCATACCGATGAGGACCTGACCCCCCTGCTTGCCCACGCCACCGTGCCGGAGGGCGAGGGATTTGTCGCACAGGTCATTGGTACCAGCGCTGCCGTACGATACGCCGCGATGCCGGAGGTATTTGTCTCGCTCATGAACGCGGCGGCGCGGGAACTGACCATCACCACCCCCTATTACGTGCCCGACGAACCGATCCAGGCCGCCCTGTGCGCCGCGGCCCGCCGGGGCGTGAAGACAACCCTGACCGTGCCCCGACGCAATGATTCATGGATCGTGGCGGGCGCAAGCCGCAGCTATTACCGCGAACTGCTGGAAGCCGGGGTCATCCTGTACGAATACCCGCACGGGCTGCTGCATACCAAGGCGCTGACGGTGGACGGACACATGACCATGATCGGCTCGGCCAATCTGGACAGGCGCAGCTTCGACCTGAACTTCGAGAACAATATCCTGCTGGTCGACAAGACGTTCACCACCACCATCCACGCCCGCCAGCAAGGCTACACGGACGCATCCCGGCCGGTCACGCTGGAGGATGTCATGCACTGGCCCGCCTACCGCGTGTTATGGAACAACGTGCTGGCAATGGTCGGCCCCGTTTTATAGGGAAACCGGTTTTATTCCATCCCTTGAAAACGATCGGGTCGGTACCGACTTTAAAGACAGGATGCCCGCCCCCGTGGCGGGCCGGGATGAAACAGAACAGGACGAACGCCATCATGAGCGCAGCTGAAAACCTCCGCAAACTGAGCCCTGAAGACATTCAGGATATCGCCAAAAGCGTGGAAAAATCCCTGCATACGCACAAGGCCGACCTGCACAAGCAGATTGCGGAACACCTGGCTGGGCTGAAGGGTGAAGTCCGCCTGCATGAAAACCGGATCCCGACCTACTGCAAGGTATTCGGTTTCCTCATCCTCGCCGCGTTCTCGGTCGGCAGCTACATGTTCGGTCGCAAATCGGCGGAATAACAGGCCAGTCCCCGTTCCTGCCCGTCCATGCCGAATAACGGGGACGCCAGGGCAAGCGGCGTGGGTGGGCAGATCATCCTGCCCCTGCCCATCTCTGCCCGGGGACAGGCCGGGTCAGCTACCTGCCCGCAGGGGCGGAAGCTGGCGTGGCTGGGTTCACAGCGGTCGTGACCGTGGCGGGAACAGGCGAGACGGGGGTCGAGACAACGGCCGGCCCGGTCTCCGGCCTGATCCTGGGGGAATAGAAGCCGGAGACCGGTCCGAACGGACCTTTCCTGACATGCTTCATGGTGGGAAGCGGCTGGCGCACGCACCCCCGCACGACAGTGGAACAGACACCGTCCGTACCGATGATTTCATCATCATCACCACTGTAATGTATCTGCGTCACCCTGTCATTTTCAAAGCGGATATCCACCACACAGGTCTTGCCTGCGCCACCCAGGGCGGTTTCGGTCAGATTTACCACCGTCTGTAGCGGAACAAGGGTGGAATCGTTGGTGGACGGAATATTAATGCTACGGGTGTACTCAAATATCTGAACGTTATCGTTTATCTTCTTTATCTTGTCCGGAATGCCAACACAGGTCTGCACGTCTTCGCTGCTGATTCCGAGCATGCTCAGCTGGGCGCGGTGCGCCGCGCGTGAATCCGTGTAGCCACACCCCGACAGGCCCATCAGTGGCAGCAGCGCCACCAGCATCCATTCCGCTCCCCGCCGGGGCATGCCAGCCATTGAAGAAAAAATTCGTTCCGCACCGAACTGATCAATGGTCATGTCTGTCTTGCTACTCCGCAGTCGGGGCGTTCAGTCCGTTTCCGGATCAATGACGATACCCATCATGATACATGATCCGGCATACCATTCATGCACCTTTTACAAATGGTAACCGTGCGGCGCCGTGTTCCGGACCGGCATTCTCTCTCCCGCTCCGTCATAAACGTACATGCGGGAAAAACGTTGCGAACGACGGCAGCACCGCGCCATGCAGACCGCAGAAGAAAACAGGCACCGGAGCGTGCGGCCGGGACTGCGGAAAGGTGACCCGGCCTGCGCTAACGAAAGATTACAAAGGCCACGAGTGCCCAGAACGGCATGCTGAGCGCGAGACCGAACGCGATTCCCCTGACCGGACTGCGGACGGGAGAGATAGGGGAACTGGCCGGACGGCCATTATGCGGATGGAGCGTATCTGAATTGGGTAGAACGATACTGTCAAATGACATGACCTGAGCCTTTAATTAAATATTAAGGGGTTTTCTATTTGAAAAAATGAACGCCACAAAATCTGCCATAAAAAAAACACGATCTGATGTCAATGATCATGTACAGTGGGTTTTTGTTTTGCCCGTTTTCAGCAGCCCTGCACTGGTCTCATGCGGCGTATATCTGCCGAATATGAGCCATGGGGACTAAAAAATCCCCTCCCGGTATTCCGCCATTATCTGCCCCGCATGGCGTGCGCAGGCCTGTCTGCATGCGTGGCAGGCGTGCTGCATTCTTACCTTAACCGTAACAATATTTAATAAACTGACCCTTCGGGCATGTGGACCGTCGTCGTACGGATGCCATTTTCTTTGCTGCCTGCATGCTGGATAGGTATATTTCACCTGAAAGCGGGAAGAAAATATTATTTTACCATGATTTTTTGGAAAACATGATGATAATTCCGTTATTTAATATAAATGTGTAATATTGATAACCTTACGGCTACGGATTCATGCGTTCCATTACCATTCTGTCAGGATATGTATCATGACTGTACCAGCGGTACAGCACTCTGCCTACCTTTGTCGGCCATGACTACAGCCATCGTGACACTGAACGGCCAGGCAACAGCAGGCTGCTGGACAGGAATGCCGACCTGAACCGGCGTGCTGCTGCCGTTTCCACCGGGTGCATTCATGGTGATGACAGCGCCATCCGGTTCGATGGATTCAGAACCGGAACAGGGATGTTCCAGGCTGACGGGCCGCATTGCAGGAATGTATCCCGAAACCCACAGCCCGACCCACGCCCGGCGGCCTGATACCGCCTTTCATGCCATGGTGGTCACCCACCTGTGGCCACGTCCCCACCCCGCCCCGATGGGGCGCATGATCCACCTCCGTCCAGCCCGCCCCGGCTCCGGAGCATTGCGGATACCTGAGGAACAATGACCCTGCGTAAACTCGGCTGCCGCCCCGCACGCATCCGTGCGGGCCAGCCATGCCTTTCAGCCATGCGGGCCTTCATGGTCCGCAGGGCGCCCGCCCGGCTGGTCCGCAACCAGGCCGATCCCGCCCCCCTCATGCTGGGAAACGACACGGTGGGCGACTGTACGGCCGCCGGTATCGGCAACCATATCCGCGCCACCGCAGCGCTGGGGGGCTATCAGGTGGCCATTACCACAGCCGATGCATTGCGGTTCTACGCCCGCTCAACCGGCTACACCCCCGGCAATCCCGCAACCGATCATGGCGGGGTGGAAGTGGATGTGCTGACCACGGCCCTGCAGGTCGGCTACGCACTGGCGGATCAGACGCTGTTCCCGCTCTGGGGCAGTGCCGAGGCGGCCGACCTGAACGGCATCCGCAACATTACCGCGGGCCTTTGCGCCGCCTATCTTGGCGTGCAGCTTGCCGTGGCGGATATGTGGACGGATGCAAACGGCGCCCTTGCCCCGATATGGGACACCGCGACCCCCGCATGGCGGGGGGATCCCGCCCCCGGCAGCGCGGGCGGCCACTGCCTGCTGCTGTGGGATTATACCGGCACGGCGGACACCGATACCGTCACCCTGCTGACATGGGGCACACGACAGAAAGCGACATGGCGCTGGGTCCGCTCACGCATCATGGAAGCGCATGGGCTGGCATGGCGGCAACTGCTGCCCGCTGGCGCGCTCACCCCCACGGGCCAGGACTGGGATGCCCTGATCGACGCCAATGCCACCTACCTGACAGGACTGGCCTAACGGCATGCAGGCCCGGGACGCGCGGATGTGGCGGGCGAGCCCCGTCCCCTTTCCGGCATCCCGTCCCCCTGCACGGGCAATGCCGGGGCATTCAGGTACTGACACGGGTTTCCCCTGAACTGGACAGCTGGAACATGAAATATACACTTTCCCTCATGCTGGCATCCGTCACATGCCTGGGTGCCTGTTCGCATGCAGGGCGCGTGCAGACCACGATCCCGGCGGCCATGACAACCCTCCAGTCCACGCTGGCGCAGGCGGGTGTGATATCGGTCTCCCACGCGGGGGACTGGACGGCGGGACAGGCCGCACGCTTTGCCCGTGGCATACGCGCGGCCCAATGTGGCCAGCAGGCGGCCGACCCCGTCGTGGGTACCATAACGGGCGATGTCACGCTGCAGTTATCGGGCACCTTTACCCAAGGGGGCCAGTTTACGGTTGGCGCCCTGACAACCGCGCCCGTTTTCGAGCTGGGCGCCGATGCCAGCCGCACAGCCAGCCAGCAGGTCAGCCTGCCGGTTTCCTACGCACCCCTGTCATCCATGCCCGATGTCGAAATGGCACGACAGATGGGATACGAGACCGCCCTGTTCAGCCAGAACGACACCATACGCCACAGCGAGGCCAGCCGGCTGATACAGGAACGCGAGAGCCTGCGGCAGGTCACGACCGGGCTGATCCGGTCCTGGCGGGAATCGACCTGCACACGGCCCATGCCGGTCCGGCCATTCGTGGGGGGACGGGGCACGACAGGGCATGCACCTCCCTGATCCTGCCCGCGCTGGACCAGCTTCATGCCTGAACCGGATTCACGGCCCCGGTCACGGTCCTGAATGCGGCGTGCTGTCCCGATATTGATTTTCACCCGCAACAGCCCCGTCTCCCGCCGTTTCTGCCCGGTGCTGTCGGTGCTGTCGGTGCTGTCGGTGCTGTCGGTGCTGTCGGTGCTGTCGCAATGTCAGGGCTGACGGGCACTGTCCACCAGCCAGTCCCGAAAGGTCAGGGCGGCTTTTCTTCGGTTGGGGGGGCTTGCTGTCACGGCATAGAAATGCCGGCCGGTTTTCACCACACTGTCGAATGCGATGACCAGCCGGTTCTCCGCCAGTGCACGGTCTGCGACCGGACGCCAGCCCAGGGCAATGCCATCCCCGTTTTCAGCGGCCTTCATCGCCACCAGTGAGTCGTTCACCTGCAGGAAGGCAGGCACTGTCCGGGGCACTTCCAC
Organism: Komagataeibacter sp. FNDCF1; assembly: GCF_021295335.1. Lineage (NCBI taxonomy): Bacteria > Pseudomonadati > Pseudomonadota > Alphaproteobacteria > Acetobacterales > Acetobacteraceae > Komagataeibacter > Komagataeibacter sp. FNDCF1. The sequence goes on from NZ_JAIWOT010000001.1 coordinate 2,375,143, forward strand.
GCCTGCGGCCCGGAGCCACTCCGCCCAGCCGATCCTGAAACGATAGGGATCGATATAATGGATAAGCTGGTGGCCCAGTATGTCAGCAATGGCCGTGAGTGGCTGCCTGCCCGCAAGGTAGGCGGGACTGCAGACCGGAAATATCTCTTCGGGCCATAACCGGCAGGTTTCGCAGTCAGGCCAGTTCCCGTCACCAAGGCGCAGGTGGACATCAATGTTGTTCGCCGTAAGGTCAGGATCACGGTCAAGGCTGCGCAGGTCGATCATCAGTTCGGGAAAAGCCTGCCGGAACGCCGACAGGCGCGGCATGAGCCATTCGGTCGCCATGACCGTGGAGGTGCTGACAACAAGCGTATCACGCCGGGATGCGCCGGCAATGTCGTCCAGTGTCTCGGCAATCGCGGAAAACCCGCCGGAAACAGCCGCAAACAGGCGTTGCCCCTGCGTGGTAAGGGTCAGTGAGCGCCGTTCCCTTACAAACAGGGCATGACCCAGCGATGCCTCAAGCTGCCTGACCCCATGGCTCACTGCCGGTTGGGTAATGGAGAGTTCGGTAGCGGCCTTTGAAAAATTGAGGTACCGGGCCACGGCCTCGAACAGGACGAGACTGTGAAGGGAGGGAATTGCCCTGCGGAGTAACAGGCTGTCCTGTCTCATTGGTCACAACTTTTTACTCTACCGCCATTGCGGCCATGCTGCTGCATGTTCCCATCGATATGCCATGGAAGTCAAACCGATGGATATTGATCCGGCGCTCGCAGCAGGCGCGTTCACCCCTCATCCACCGTCATGGGCATGGATCAGTTCATGCCACCATGAATCTGTTTGGGCTTTACCAGGGCGCATCCCGGCCGGACAGTACCGGGCAGCACGATCGGCAGGATCGCCAGATGCGCAGGATCGGCAGACACCTCCCAGGGGAAATGAACGACATGACGAACGATCCGCTCCTCCAGCCTTTTCAGCTCAGGCATCTCACGCTGCGCAACCGGATCATGTCGACAGCACACGAACCCGGCTACACCGAGGATGGACTGCCAAAGGAGCGGTACCGCCTGTACCACGCGGAAAAAGCCCGGGGCGGCATGGCCATGACAATGATTGGCGGATCATCGGTGGTGGATATCGACAGCCCCCAGGCCTTCGGGAATATCCAGCTTTACAAGGATGAATGCGTGAAATGGCTCAGGGAACTGGCCGACGACGTTCATGACCATGGCGCGGCGGTCATGATCCAGATGACCCACATGGGCAGCCGGACGAACTGGAACAAAGGCGACTGGCTGCCCATGATTGACGCATCCCATGTGCAGGAGCCCGCCCATCTGGCCTATCCCAAGGCGATGGAGGACTGGGACTTCGACCGCGTGATAGCCGCCTATGCCGACTGTGCGGAGCGCGTGAAGGAAGCGGGGCTCGACGGACTGGAACTGGAATGCGCGTCCCATCTCATCGCGCATTTCTGGTCCCCCGCAACCAACAGGCGTGACGATGACTATGGCGGTTCGCTTGAGAACCGCATGCGTCTGGTCATGGATATCCTGACGGCAATCCGCGGGCGTATCGGCAATGACCCTATCGTCGGCGTGCGCATGGTGTGCGACGAGGACTGGAACAGGGGCCTGTCCCGCAACGAAGGCGTTGAGATCGCCCGGCGCCTGACCGCAAGCGGAATGATTGATTTCGTCAATGTCATTCGTGGCCATGTCGCGACGGATGAGGCCCTGAGCCATGTCATCCCCAATATGGGCACCCGGGCCGCACCGCATCTGGACTTTGCCGGGGAAGTCCGCCAGCAGGTCCGCATACCCACATTCCATGCGGCGCGGATACAGGATGTCGCCACCGCGCGCCATGCCATTGCCAGCGGAAAGCTGGATATGGTTGCAATGACGCGCGCGCACATTGCCGACCCCCACATCACCCGCAAGATCATGACCGGCCGCGAGGACCAGATCCGGCCCTGCGTGGGCATGGGGTTCTGTATCGACTCCATCTATCCGGCGGGTTCGGCCGCCTGCGTTCACAACGCATCGACGGGACGCGAAGGGTTTCTGCCGCAGGTGGTATCCGCAACCGAGGGCCCGGTCCGGAAAGTTGTAATCGTGGGCGCCGGCCCCGGCGGGCTGGAAGCCGCGCGGGTGGCGGCGGAGCGCGGCCATCATGTCACCGTGTTCGAGGCCGGACCGAAAGCCGGCGGCCAGATCCTGCTCGCCTCCGCACTCAGGCGGCGGCGCGAGATTCTCGGCATCGTGGACTGGCGGGTGGCGGAGTGCGCGCGCCTTGGCGTTGACATCCATTACAACCGCTACGCGGAGGAAAGCGATGTGCTGGCTGAAAATCCCGATATCGTGGTCATTGCAACGGGCGGCCTGCCGAACATCGCCAGTCTTGAAAGCGGCGCGGAACTGGCAACGACAGGCTGGGACATTCTGGGCGGAAGTGTAAAGCCCGCAAAATCGGTTCTGGTGTACGACGATAACGGTTCGCACCCTGCAATGACGGTTGCCGAATTCCTGGCTGATGCCGGGTCGGAGATCGAGGTCGTCACCCCCGGCAGGATGCTGGCGCCGGACATTGGCGCAACGAGTTATCCCGCCTATTTCCGTGCCCTTGGTAAGGCAGGGGCGAAAATCACGCTCAATCTTCGCCTTGAACGGCTGGAGCGACGGGGCAACAGGCTGGCAGCGATCTTTCTTGATGAATACACCAGGGAACGGGCCGAAAAGGAAGTCGATCAGGTCATCATCGAGAGTGGCGCCCAGCCCATGGATGAACTGTATTTTGCCCTGAAGCCGCTTTCAGTCAACGAAGGCGCAGTGGACTACAGGTCTTTTGCCGCCATCAGGCCACAGACCATCATGAAAAATGCCACGGGAAAATTCCAGCTGTTCCGGATCGGGGATGCCGTGGCGAGCAGGAATATCCATGCCGCGATCTATGACGCGCATCGCTTCATGGCCGTGGCCTGATCTGCCACGGGATGAATTTCCAATAACAGACTGGCAGATAATACAGGTTTTCGGGCGCCGCCTTTTTTCACGAAGGCGGCGTTCTCTGAAGCTTCTTGAACAAAGCTTCACCAAAAACTTCTTTATGCGGCAGATGCCGTGGCGGCAGGTACGGCGGTCGCATCATATTCATAAACCCAGTTGGCCTTGATGCCCCCCTTGTGCGGATTGATGAAATTGCGAACCTTGTAGCTGACATCCCGCATGATCTGCTCCAGTGGCGATGCGAGATGATAGGTACGTCCCCGCTCACGCGATTCAAGCTGGACCTGCCGGGTACGCGGCCTGCGCGATGCTTCGTAAACCTGCAGCGCATCGCTGACGGGCACGGGTGCGGCCAGTGCGCGTGCCAGTTCATAACCATCCTCGATCGCCATGGCCGCCCCCTGTGACAGGAAGGGCAGCATGGGATGCGCGGCATCGCCCAGCAACGTCACGTTGCCCACGGACCACCTGTCCATCGGGTCCCGGTCGAACAGTCCCCATTTGAACGTGGTGTCCACCCGCTGGAAAAGCTTCTGGATGTTTGGATGCCAGCCATGGAACGCGGCCAGAAGTTCATCACGTGAACTGGGCAGGTTCCATGATTCCTCCACCCAGTCACGGCTTTCCAGCACGGCCACGATATTGACCGCCTTTCCGCCCTTTACGTAATAGGTGACCACGTGCCCCTTCGGTCCCATCCAGAAAGAGGAATCCGGCGATACGAAATCCGGCATCACATCAAAAGGCACGACGGCACGCCAGCACATATGTCCTGTAAACCGTGCCTGCTGCGCACCAAACAGGCTGTTGCGGACAGCGGAATGAATGCCATCCGCACCCACGACCAGGTCGGCCCGGAAGCTGTCGCCATCGGTAAAGTGGATGACACCGCCATCCGCCCGCTGCTCGACACTCTGGCAGGCCTTGCCCAGCGTAATGCGTTCTTGCTGCACACCTGACAGCAGCAGTTCATGCAGGTCGGCGCGGTGAACATGGAAGAAACTGGCGCCATACAGTTGTTCACACGCATTACGCAGCGGTGTGCGGAACAGGGTCTTGCCCGATCTCCAGTTCCTGCCAATCAGTGAATCCGGCAGGAACCCGACCTGTTTCAGCCCGTCAAGCAGGCCCAGCGCGCGAATGACCTTTACGGCGTTGGGGGTCATCTGCACGCCTGCGCCAATTTCCCCCAGTCGGGCCGAGCGTTCGAACAGGCGGTACCCGATGCCGCGCTGTTCCAGTGCGCAGGCAAGGGCAAGGCCGCCAATCCCCCCGCCGACAATGGCCACGCGACAATCAGATGACGGGCGGGCAGATGACATGGGATGCTCCTCGTTTCCATATCGCGGTGATATGCGTGGCAGGTTTATCTTACCTCTCGTATCGTATACAATTAACCACGATACGCAAGAACGACCTTTCAGGGGATCAGGTTCCCCGCGTATCCGGACCCAAAGCCATTCTCCGCCCCTCCGGGAAACGTCTTCTGAGAAGATGGTTAAATAGACCCCTATTTCCATTATTTATTTGTATTTTTACAGAATAAACAAAGCATGTTGTCTGGCATAAAAACCCGCTTCCGGCTTCATCCAATCATGGGCCCAAAGGAATTCATTGCGCATCCGCCCATATTGTATACCATATCGTAATCCTCATTATCATTCCCGGAGTCACTGATGTCTGCGCTTCCCGAAACGCTGCCCACCGTGTGTGAAGACGCCGTCCTGCTGAACGACTGGTTTCCGGTTGGCTATGCATCGGATTTTGAAAAAGGGCAGATCACACCGGTCCGCCTGCTGGACCGCGACCTGATTGCCTGGCGCGACGACGGGGGCGCCGTGCATGTATGGGAGGATCTGTGCATCCATCGTGGCGCACGCCTGTCAAAAGGCTGCATCCGCGATAACCAGGTTGTCTGCCCCTACCATGGCTGGCGCTATAACAGCCGGGGGGAATGCACGCTGATCCCGGCTGCCCCGCGTGAGACGCCAATGCGCAAGGCCCATGCCTTTACCCATCATGTAAAGGAACAGTACGGGTTCATATGGGTCTGCCTGGGCACTGAGCCGGGCGAGATCGCGCCGTTTCCGGAATGGGACGACCCGCGATTCCAGAAAGTGCATTGCGGCCCCTATGCCTATGCTGCCAACGGATTCCGAGCCATAGAAAATTTTGTCGATGCCACGCATTTCCCCTTCGTGCATGCCGGGCTGAATGGCGTCATGGAAAACCCGGACGAGATCGCACCCTATGATGTCGAGATCGGGGAAGAAGGTGTGGTGTCATCCGAAGTGCGGGTCTTCCAGCCATGGGGCGACGCACGCGGCATACCCGTTGTCGGCTTCTATACCTATAAATGCCTGCGGCCGTTCCTGGCGCATTTTTCAAAACGGATACTGAAGGCGGATGAAAACGGCACGCCGGTTGACGATGATAGTGAATATTTCGCAACGCTGTTTACCGTCCAGCCACTGAGCGCCACGGAATGCATCGTGCGCATCTGCTCGGCAACCGACATAACGCCCACACCCACCCCAGACGCGGTGCGCGAGCGTGCGGATGTCGTCTTCAACCAGGACCGGGAGATCGTTGAAACCCAGCGCCCCGAACGCATACCCACCCAGTTGCGCCATGAACTGCATCACCGGACCGACCTTATGGGTCAGAAATACCGGACATGGCTGCGCACGCTGGGTATCCGCTACGGAACGCTGTAGGAAGGCGATACGACACGCCGTACCAGCCCGGCATGTGATGGGACATGCTGCCCGGAACCGGCGCGGCCGGCAGCAATATCCTGTGTGCACATGCAAAAACGGGGTATGGAAACACCATCATGAACATATTGACAGACGACAAGAAAACCCGCGAAGGCGCCCCGAACCGCGAAGTGCTGATGAAGGGGCTGCTGCGGCAGCTCAGGACGGAAATCATCAACGGGATGTGGGGGCCGGGGCAGCGCCTGCCGGAACAGGAACTGTGCCATGAATACAGCGTGTCCCGCACGCCATTGCGCGATGCGCTGAAGGAACTGGAACGCGAAGGGCTGGTCACGATCACCCCCTTCTCCGGCGCGACGGTCACACCGGTCCGCAGTGCCGACCTGGCCGACCGTTTTCAGGTCCTGCGCAGTATCGAACAGTTTGCCGCGGAACTGCTGGCACAGGACGGTTCCACGACAGCCGTGGAGAAACTGTCCGCCCTGCAGGACAGGATGGACCAGTGCATACAGGAACATGACGTGGCGCAATATTACCGCCTTAACGACGATTTCCACGTAACCCTGGTCACGGAATGCGGCAACGCTGCGCTGGCCGACATGCATGCCGTCGCCATGTCCCATATCGCACGCGCACGAAAAATCGTTAATGAATATGAGGGCGTGACCCACACAAGGGCATGCGAGCACCGGGGCATCATTCAGATGATCGAAATGAAGAGCCCCATCCTGGCGGTGGAATACGTCCGGGCCCACCTGCTGAATATGTCGGAACATGTACTGGACAAGATCATGACCCTGTAACCGTTCCGACAGGTACTTCCGGTTTACCGGATATCAGAACCCGCCGATGACACGCAACTTCGTGCCATCCGTAAAACGCCGCAGGCGGAAGGGGGCAGGGTCGACCACCGGGGTCTTCCCCGTGGCCAGATCGGCGGTCAGTTGCCCAGCCCCCGGCCCGATGCCAAAGCCATGGCCGGAAAAGCCGGTCGAGATTGTCAGGCCCGGTATTTCGGGCACCGTATCGATGACCGGCACGACATCGGGCATCACGTCAATCAGGCCGCCCCAGTGCTGCAGGATATGGATGGGGCCGACAGCGGGGAACATCTTCTCCAGCCGGGCGACCATGCCGCGCGTCAGCCTGACATTTGGCCGCGGGTCCAGCACCCGCGTCTTTTCGAACACGGTCGGCATGTCGAGCGCCCATTTACGTGGCGTCATCAGTTCCGTCAGGAACCTGTTGTCCAGACGCGGGCGAATGGCCTTGTATTCCGCAAGGAATGCGGGAACATACTGCCACGCCAGCCTGAACGTGTCGGGCACGATGGGTGCGCTCAGCCCCACGGTCGCGGCAATGTTGTATCCGCCATCGTCACGCCTGCGATAGGCGACCGGCCCAAGATAGGCCGACGTTTCTGGCAGGCCCGGAACCGGCGCGGTACGGCATACGGATGCCAGCACCTTCAGCTGTGGCAGGTCCACGCCCAGATTGCCGCAGAACAGCCGCGACCACGCCCCGCCAGCCACGACAACCTGGCCTGTTTTTATGTAGCCCAGTTCACTGACCACGCCACAGACACGTCCGCCTTCGCGTTCGATACCCCGGACCGCGCAGTTCTGCACGATCTCGGCACCCATCTCGCGCGCGGCCAGGGCTATGGCGGGGGCGGCACGCTGCGGCTCGGCACGGGCATCCGTGGGGTTGTACAGCGCCGTGCGCGCCGTGCCCTCATAACCGGGCAGGATCTGGCGTATCTCGCTGCCTGTGACAATCCGGCTGCCGATCTGGAACGGCCGCGCCGCCTCGACAAACTGCTCATGGCGGGCGCGATCGGCATCGCTTCCGGCAATGGAGAGGATACCGCAGACATCGAAACCCGTGTCCAGCCCGCGCGTGGCGAATTCGTGCCATACGCGAAAACTTTCCATCATCAGGGGCAGTTCACGCGGATCCCGCCCGTTACGACGCACCCAGCCCCAGTTCCGGCTGGACTGCTCGCCCGCAATGTATCCCTTTTCGCACAGGATGACGGAAACACCCCGACGGGCCAGGGCATATGCCGTGCTGACACCGATGATGCCGCCACCGATAATGACAACATCCGCCCTGTCCGATGGCCGTTCATCGGTCTGGATACGTCTGACTTCAGGCCCCATGTATCACCGCTTCCTGTGCTTGCGAAACTGCTCCCGACGTGGCGCGGCCCACGGGTCCTGCACAGGAATGCACAGGACAGGACCGGTGCCGACTGCCCGGAGCATCCGTCATCATCTGCCGTTCACGGATATCCTGCATCGCATGCACGCAATTTTCAATCCGGTCTGATAACGGAATATGCAGGTATGTTCGCGCAACATATGTCCCGCTACCTGTCCGCCCCATGCGGGCCTTCAATGGTCATCTGGGGCTTCCGGGCCGCCACGTCGCGGATATGGAACATGATACTGAAAGCCGCCCGCCATCATCGCCAGTCCGCAGGGCCCGTGATCGCCTGATTTTATAGATTTTCCTTTTTGTTCCAATTCAGATTATTGCATTGCCTGCCATGAATGGCCTGCTCAGGATGACAGGTGGTATCCAGATTCATTTGATACCCGGATAGAAATCCTATTGTTCAGAAAACAGGCATGACCCAGGAAAAAGAAGCCCTCCAGAAGATTTATAAAAATGTAGTAGAAGAAGAACTGGGCTCCGTTGCAAAGATAGATGATGATGGTGATGTCTTTTTCACTGTCCCTGATGCCGGACGGTTTTTCATATTCCTGTATGAAAATGATCCGTCCTATTTCCGGATGGGTATTTTCAATTTCATCTCGCGGAAAGATTACGGTCTGCCGGCAACGGAACTCCTTGAGGCCGTCAATTCCTTCAATGTACAGAACAAATGCTGCAAATTCTGGCTGAAGGAAAGCAGGGACAGCGGGGACCATTTCATCAGCATCACGATAGAAGCCTTTCTGGGCGGACTGGGTGAACTGCCGGATGAAAAGATCCTGCGGGCGACAATCGGACGGTATTTTGGCATCCTGAACAGCGGAGCGCATGAAATCGCGGACCATCTACGCAAACGCATCAAGGCGCAGGAGGCACTGTCCGGCACGGAATCTTCCGAAGCCTGATTTTCAACGCCCGCATGACGGGGCTGCCGCCAGTCCACGCGTTCCGGCCCATGAATGCCGGAAACGGGGGCAGAACCGGGCGATCATCCCTGTCACCGTAGGCCCTGCCCTACGGCGGACAGGCTCCGGGCCTGCGGAACGGTTTCCCTGCCGGTCAGAAACCGCGTACGGAACCTGCCCGCCAGCACCCGGGCGTTATGTGGGCGCCCTCCCCGAAAAGGCGCGCCCTGTGCTTGTGGAGCATGTATCCCTAAAGGTTTTCGACAATCCAGCTGGCCACGCGCTCGCTCAGGCCGCTGCGTTTGTCCCGCAGGGGAATGATGACACTATAACACCCGTCGGGTGTCACGGCCCTGTCCCCCAGAACGACAAGCGATCCAGCCCGCAGGTAGCGTTGCACGAGGACATCCCAGCCAAGCACGATACCCTGCCCGGCCTTGGCCGCCTCCAGTGCATCGGCATAATGGTTGAAGCGCATGTTGGCCGCGGGAATTTTCACGCCAGGGCAGGCATGCGCGAACCACTGCTTCCAGGAATTCCATTCCCGGTTTGACGTATCGTGTTCGATCAGGCCGGATGGCGCGCGGAAAAACTGCTCCGCGGTCCCGAAACGGGCCGCAACGGCCGGGGAACAGACGGGAAAGATCGAATCGTGTCTTGATCCAAGCATTTTTCCATTTTCGGCAGACGGGGTTCCGAACCATACGGCCACGTCCACCTCGGCCATGTTCAGATCCCGCCGGGAATCCTGGGAAACCAGACGGATCTGGATGGAGGGAAAGCACTGGTGCAGTTCGGTCAGCCGGGGGATCAGCCATAGCGTGGCAAAGGCCGTGCTTGTCCCGATCGTCACGACCTCGTCACGGGTGACGGTACGGATCGAATCCACGCTGTGCATGATTTCGGAAAAGCTTTTTGACAGTGTGGCCACCAGTATCAGGCAGCTTGGCGTGGGTTCAACCGAACGGTGTCCACGCACGAAAAGCTGGGTGCCCAGATCCTGCTCCAGTGCGCCGATCTGCCGGCTGACCGCCGCCTGCGTCACGCCCAGTTCCTGCGCGGCCCGGGTGAAGCTCTGGTGCCGTGCCGCCGCTTCCAGCGCCACCATGGCCGTAAGGGAGGGAACGCTTTTTTTGAAATTCCTCACTGCCTGCCCGTTCCCCTGAATTCCGGCCGCTGGCCCATCTTCTTTCCCATAACATTTTCTTATGTGAGGAGGGAATTTTTCTATGGTTGAATGATGGGGGTGGAATCTGGATCATTGCATTCCCACAATGACACAGTTCCTACTCAACAGGATTGGAGAGAGTCCATGGCAGGTTCCCTTCCGACAATCTCCGGGTTGCTGAACGCGCGCCGTCCCGGCCATTCGCTTCCCGCAGGTCTCTATACGCGCGATGATGTCTTTGAAGCGGACATGGACGTGTTCTTCCGGCGACAGTGGATCAATATCGGCCTGGAAGCCGACGTGCCGGAGCCGGGCGATGCCTATGTCGTAGATATCGGTGACAACAGCCTGATCCTGCTGCGCAACGACGATAACGAGATCGGGGTGTTCCACAATGTCTGCCGCCATCGCGGCGCGCGCATCCTGGATGCCGGCCCGAACATGATCGGCAAGCTGGTCTGCCCGTATCACCAGTGGACCTACGAACTATCGGGCGAACTTGTTTACGCACCCCACATGGGCCAGGATTTCGACAAGTCATGCCGCAGCCTCAAACCGGTGAATTTCGTCTCGGTTGGCGGCCTGGTGTATGTCTGTCTCGATGATAACCCGCCCATGGACATCGCCCCGCTGGTGGAGACGATGGAAGCCCGCCTGGCCCCCTACGACATCCGCAATACCAAGGTCGCGCACCAGATGGATATCGTGGAGGACGGGAACTGGAAGCTCACGATGGAAAACAATCGTGAATGCTATCACTGCGCGGGCACCCATCCCGAACTGTGCGTCTCCTTCATCGATCTTGACTTCGGGTTTGATCCCGCCTCCCTGACCGATGAGGACCGCAAGATTGCCGACGCGCACCAGGCGCTGTATGACCAGCGCACGCGCGAATGGGAAGACGCGGGCTACCCCTCCGCCCTTGTCGCACAGCTTGCGGACTGCAACACCAATTTCCGCACCCAGCGCCTGATCATGGCGGGTGCCGGCGAATCCCAGACACCCGACGCCACCGCGGCCAGCCGCAGGCTGCTGGGCACCATGACGCGCAAGGATCTGGGGGACATCCATCTGTGGGGGCATAACTGCTGGAACCACTTCATGGGCGACCATGCGGTTACGGCAACCGTCATCCCGCTTTCATCGGGAAAGACCCTGGTGCGCACCAAGTGGCTTGTCCACAAGGACGCGGTCGAAGGGGTGGATTACGACCTGGAAAAACTGACCAGTGTCTGGACCGCCACGACACGGCAGGATGCGGATCTCGTCGCCCGCTCCCATGCCGGCATCAAGGACCCCGCCTATACACCGGGTCCATATTCGAAATTCACCGAGCAGGAACTGGACCGGTTCGCCACCTGGTATGTCGATGTGATGCGGGCGAACGGTTACTGATCGTGCAGGCAGCGCTTTCATGTCATACGGACGGGGTCTACTGGGACCGGGAACGGGATTCGGAACTCGTCTGCCTGGATGTACGCGACGAGACGCATGACATCAGGACATTCACGTTCAGGGCAAAGGACAACCGGTATTTCAGCTTCGGGGCGGGACAGTATTTCGCTTTTGAAATACCCGGTGACAATACGGTCGAGCAGAGATGCTACACCATAGCGTCCTCTCCCCTGCGGCCCCGAACGATCGCGATTACGGTCAAGCGGGTCACAGGGGGCCTGGTCTCGAACTGGCTTCATGACAACATGCGCCCCGGCATGACCCTGGCCGCACAGGGGCCCGCCGGGGCCTTCACGCTCCCGGCGGGCAAAACCGGGAAATATCTTTTCCTTTCGGGTGGGGTCGGCATCACGCCACTCATGTCCATAAGCCGTGCTCTGGCGGATGCCGCCATTCCGTCCGACATCGTTTTCCTTCACGCCGCACGCACGCCCGAAGACCTGGTCTTCCATCGGGAACTTGCGCTTCTGGCCAGTCAGTCACCACAGTTCCGACTGTTCATGCTGCCCGAAAACAGGGGCAGGAATGGCGGCTTTTCCGGCGTCACGGGCCGTATCTCGCAGGAACTTCTTGCCCTGGCGGTGCCGGATATCCATGAACGTGTGGTGATGTGCTGCGGCCCGGCACCATTCATGGAATCCGCCCGGACCATCTGCTCCGCGCTCGGCGTTCCCGCGCATCATTATCTTGAAGAAAGCTTTAACGCGGCCGTCCTTATGGAAAGCGAGATTGACACTCCGGTCAGTCCGGATGTCACGACTTTCAATATCACATTTTCCAGGCAGGACCGGACCATACAGGCATTACCGGAACAATCCGTTCTGGCAGCCGCCAGGAAGAACGGTATCCGCCTGCCTTCTTCCTGCGCCAACGGGGTCTGCGGTACCTGCAAGTCGAAACTGGTCAGTGGCAGCGTGGACATGAAACATGGCGGCGGGATCCGGCAGCGTGAAGTTGATGCGGGCATGTTTCTGCCATGCTGCTCCCGGCCGCTCAGTGATCTCGTGATCGAGCGCTGATTTCGTACCACAACCGACAGGGGAGAAGATTTTCCGGCATCGTGCAAGGCGTACGGGCGACCGGCCGGTCGCCCGGATCATCGTGTGGACCTTTTTCATTGATGGCCCTCTCGCGCATCGAGGGGAATTTTCAATATCGACAGGAAAAAACAGGCAATGCGACTGAGTGAAATCCACATCTACAAGCATGATCTTCCGGTCAGGAACGGCCCCTACACCATGTCCCTTTCCCAGGTCTGGTCACTGGATACGACCCTGGTCCGGCTGGTGGCGGAAGACGGGACGGAAGGCTGGGGCGAAACCTGCCCCATCGGCCCCACCTATGCCGAATCCCATACGGCGGGTGCCAGGGCGGCCCTCATGACCATGGCACCGGGACTGATCGGGACCGAACTCTGGCCGCTTACGCTGCAACGCAGGATGGACGCCCTTCTCAACGGGCATAACTATGCAAAGGCGGCGATCGATATCGCGGCCCATGATCTGGTCGGCAAACATCTGGGCGTCAGCGTTTCCGATCTTCTTGGTGGCGCCGCCACGGACCGTGTGCCCAGCTATTATTCGACCATTGTCGGTGATCCGGATGAAACCGCCCGCGTCGCCGCCCGCGTCCGTGATGAGGGTTATCCGCGCATCCAGGTCAAGCTGGGTGGGCGCCCCATAGAAATTGACATCGAAACGATCCGCAAGGTATGGGAGGTGCTGCGTGGAAGCGGCATGCGCATCGCCGTGGATGCCAACCGTGGGTGGAACACCCGCGATGCCTTGCGTGTAAGCCGGGAATGCCCCGATATTCCCTTTGTCCTGGAGCAGCCTTGCAACACCGTCGAAGAACTCAGGACAATCCGGCCACAGATTTCCCATGGCATCTACATGGATGAAAACAGCGTCAACCTGAACACCGTCATTACGGCTGCCGGGACGGGGCTGGTCGATGGATTTGGCATGAAGATCACGCGCATCGGCGGATTGCAGAACATGCGCACCTTCCGCGATCTGTGTGAGGCGCGCAATCTCCCGCATACCTGTGACGATGCCTGGGGCGGGGACGTGATTGCCGCCGCCTGCACCCATGTTGCCGCCACGATGCGGCCCGACCTGTGTGAAGGGGCCTGGGTTGCCGCATCCTACATTGACGGGAATTTCGACCCCGAAAATGGAATCCGGATCGAGGGGGGGCATATCAGGCGTCCAACCGGTCCGGGGCTGGGTGTCATTCCTGATGCAACGCTTCTCGGCCCGCCACTCGCCAGCTTCTGACAAGGCGGCCGGGCCACCCCGACGGGCCGTATCGTGCGCCAGCCCCGGTGACAAAACGGGCTGCAGGCGCATGGGGTGCAGTACCAGCCTAACGAAAGGATCGAATTTCATGATGAACGGACAGGATCGGGAGAGAATGATGATGGATGCGGTACACCTTCTTTCCCACCCTTCATCCTGACGTTAGGCAAATCCCATATGGACGAGGTATCTTGCGACAGGGTGAGCGGGGCTGCATGTGAACTCGCCGACCTGCCGACGACAGGCCGCCTGCATTATCTTGCCGCCATAAGTGTTTTTGGCGGGGTCATCAGTGATGGCTATGCTTTTGGCAGCATCGGCGCGGTCCTTCCGACGGCAGCGTCCTCCCTTGGCAGCAGCCTGTGGGATGTCGGGGCGATAGGCAGCGGCACCCTGTTCGGCCTGTTTTCGGGCAGTCTTGTGGTCGGTACCGCTGCGGACCGCTTCGGGCGCAAGCCGTTGCTATGCCTCGGCATGGCCCTGACCGCGATCCTGTCGCTTCTGCAGGGTGTCGTGACGTCTGATTTCCAGCTGGTCGTCCTGCGTTTCCTCATGGGCGTGACGCTTGCTTCGGATTATGTTGCAGGGCCCTGTTACCAGTCCGAACTGGCCCGGAATTCCCAGCGGGGTTATCTGCTGGGCACCATGATGCTGTTCTGGGGCATCGGCTTTGCCTTTGCCTATCAGGCGGGCTTTTTCCTGTGTAATGGCCACCCCAATGGCTGGCGATGGTGCCTCATGCTGGGGGCGCTCCCCTCTTCATTGACATGCGCGCTGCGTCTGTGGCTGCCCGAATCTCCCGTCTGGTTACACAGCCGTTCACGCACGGAAGAAGCCATACGTGTTACAAAACGGCATTTTCCCCAGCATGATGTAATATTTCCAGCCATCGAGCGCAGGGAAGAAGAAGTCCATTCATGGCGCGCCCTGCTTTCACGGAATATTTCTGGAAAAATCCTTATCGCGATTACAATCATTCTGGGGCAGATCGTACCTTACTTCATGGTCGGCATATTCCTGCTGAGGATATTATCTGAAATTGGGATAAAAAGCCCGTATCTGGGCGGCGTGATCTATACCCTGTTCGTTATCCTCGGGTCGGCACTTGGTGCCGTGCTCATGGAACGTATGCCGCGTCGCACGTTCATTATCTTTACGTTCTTTCTCTGCGGTATTGACCTGTTCCTCATGGGATCGGGGCAGATTACCGCGCCCGTCATGCTTCTTGCCCTGTTCAGCATCTTTGCAACCGGCATTTCCGCCGCAAGCTGTGTGCAGTATGTCTATCTGCCCGAACTGTTCCCGGTTTTCATCCGGGCGTCCGCGCTGGGAACGGCACAGTCAACCAGCCGTATCTTCGCGTCCCTGATCACGTTCTCCATTCCCTATTTGACCCAGACCATTGGCATCGACCGGGTGCTGTACCTGACTGCGGCATGGCTCGCCATCGGCGGCATCATATGCTGGCGCTATGCGCCGGAAACACGCATGGGCATGCTCCGGGGCAAGCAGGCAGGATGACAGGCATCCCGCCCCGGAAACATCGGGAATTTTCTCTCACCCGGCACGACGATAAAGGAAATACCATGGTGAATAATGCGGTGAACGGACAGCCCACCATCGGCATAATCGGTGGGGCCGGGTGGCTTGGGCAGGCCTTTGCCGGGGCAATCGTTGATGCTGGCATCAGCACCGTGGACACGCTCACGCTGTCCTATAGGAGCAGCAGGCCGGAATTCCTGCCGCAGGCCCGATGGACGCGCGATAACCAGCAGTTGGCCGACTGTTCCGACATCATCATCGTTTCCGTTCGGCCGGAGGATTTTCCGACCATCACGATCAGCACGACGGGCAAACTTGTCATTTCCGTCATGGCAGGGGTTACACTGGACAGGCTGGCGGCCCGGTTCCAAACGGACCGGGTCGTTCGCGCGCTGCCCAATGGCGCGGCGGAAGTGCGCAAATCCTATACGCCGTGGATTGCGACACAGGGCACGAGTACTGCGGACCGCGCCGTGGTGCAGGCCCTGCTCGCTGCCTGCGGCAGCGCCGATGAAGTTTCGAACGAGGCCGATATCGACTATTTCACCGGACTGACCGGCTCGGGGCCGGCCTTTCCCGCCCTGCTGGCAGCGGCCATGATGAAAGATGCGATCAGTCACGGCATCAGCCCGGACATTGCCCGCAGGAGCGTGAACGCAGTTCTTGTCGGGACAGGCAGGCTGCTGGAACGACGTGACGACTGTCCTGACGCGGTCGTCCAGACCTTCATGGATTATCGCGGCACGACGGCGGAAGCGCTGGCCACCATGCGCGCGGCGGGCTTCGATACAGCCGTAAGGGACGGTCTTGAGGCCGCCTACCGCAAATCGGTCAGCATGGGACAATCCGCATAGCCGGCACAGGCCCGCGGGCGATCACGCAAACAGTCAGGAAAGCAGCCGCCATGTCCGTGCACAGATCGGTGGAACTCCAGGAATTTCTTGATGCAGCCCTTGCCGCCTTTGCGGCCAACGCCACCTCGGCTGCGGCACGGACCACGATCGAGCGTATCCATACCCGCAGCATGACACCCGGACATGAGCGTACCGGGGGCGGGCATACGCTCCCGGTCTGTGCACATCTGGAACCTGCCCTGATAACGGCCGGGCAGGACGGGCGCTTCCATACGATGCTCGACGCGTTCCGCAAGCTCCTGCCCCGCCTCGACTGGCGGCCACGTCCCAGATGGGATGCGGCGACGGCCAGCGCGAATTTCCCCCATGGGCATGCCAATGCGATGATCCTGGGCCCAGGCGGTATCGAGGAGGAGCCTGATGCCTGGCTCGGCCTCTCGCTGCTCGCCCCGCAGGTGCGTTACCCGGACCATAATCATCCCCCGGAAGAGGTCTACCTCGTCATGTCCGATGGCCACTTCCGGCAGGAGAACGGGGCATGGTTCGTACCGGGCATTGGCGGGTCCTTCTACAATTCACCCGGTATCCTCCATGCCATGCGTTCGGGTGAAGCGCCGCTCCTTGCCTTCTGGGGCTTATGGAACGGCTGATTTTTTTCCCATCATATGCGCGGCCTGTTTTCTGAAGGCCGGGCACGACTGCCCGAAAGCATAACCCGCGCGTTATGCTTTCATGACTTTTTTTACGCTTGTGTAACGGTCATGCGTTCCGGAATATGATCAGGACATTCCGTTACGTCCGGTGGCACCAGAATGGCTCCCTCCACCGCACGGCCCTGCAAACTGATCGCAAGCCTCCCGGCTTCTTTTGCGGAGACGACCATCGTGACCTGTTCCGTTCCTGCGCTTACGCTTCATGATACCGGTCTGGAAATCACAGTTTCTGGTAAAAAACCATTATATTTCAATTACTTCTGGCTACGCGACAACTGCCGCACATCATTCGACCCCGAGACGCGCGAACGTGTGTTCGATATTTTCGCCGAGCCTGCGCCACCTGTCCCCACGCATGCCGCCATCACGGATGGGCAGCTGGATATTGTCTGGGCGCATGGTCATCATGCGGCCTCCTACGATCTGGACTGGCTGTACCGCCATGCCAGTCCCGGTCCGCGTCCCGATCCCGCCATCATGCCGCGTACCCACTGGCATTCCGATTATTATCCCCGCATGCGCCGTTTCTCCCAGCCCGCGCTCAAGGCAGATCGGGGCGCACGCAGGGAGTGGGTCCATACGCTGCTGACCATGGGCATCGCACTTGTGACCGACATGCCGGCAACGGAAACCGCGCTGGAGGAGACGGCCTTCCTCCTCGGGGTGCCACGGCCCACGTTCTTCGGCCTTTATTTTGATGTGAACCTGCACGTCAATCCGGATAACCTTGCCTATACCGCCAAGGCGCTCGAACTTCATACCGATGTCCCGTGCGAGGATCTTGCCCCCGGCGTCCAGTTCCTGCACTGCCTGGCCAATACGGTCGAAGGGGGGGAAAGCCTGTTTGTCGATGGCGCGGCGGTTGCCGCCGAACTGCGGCGGACGCATCCGGACGATTTCGCCATCCTGTGCGAAACGCTGATCCCGTTTTATGACGAGCACGACAATTACGACATGCGAGCCCGCCAGCGCATGATCGAACTGGATGCGCAGGGGGACATATCGGGGGTGACCATCAGCCAGCACATGGCGGACATATTCGATATGGACCAGCATTTCCTTGACCGCTTCTATCCTGCTTACTGCCGCTTCGGGCGGCTGCTGCAGGATGAGCGGTTCCTGATGCGCTTCCGGCTCAATCCGGGGGAATGCATCGTTTTTGACAACCACCGCATTGTCCATGGACGTGCGGCTTTTGTGGCGGAAAGCGGAACGCGGCACCTGCGGGGAACCTATACGGATCGTGGGGAACTCCGCAGCGCGTGGCGCATCCTCTCTGGCGAAGGAAGGTTCGCGGCATGAATGTCCAGTCCATCAAACCTGTTGACGAACAGGCCCTGCGGGTCGATCTGGCGGCGGCGTTCCGTCTTGCTGTCCGGTTCGGGTGGCATGAATCCGTTGGCAACCATTTCAGCGCGGCCCTGTCCGCTGATGGCCGACGATTCCTGATGAATCCCAAATGGCGGCATTTTGCCGACATCAGGGCCAGTGACCTGCAGATCCTTGATGCGGATGATCCGGATGTGATGAACCGGCCCGACGCGCCGGATGCATCCGCCTGGTGCATCCATGGCAATGCACACCAGCGCGTGCCATCGGCACGGGTGATCCTGCACTGCCATCCGGTTGCGGCAACCACGCTGGCCACGCTGGCAGACCCCCGGCTCATACCGGTTGACCAGAACACGGCGCGCTTTTTCGGCCGGCTGGCAATCGATCCCGAATGCGGGGGCATTGCGGACCAGCAGGAGGAAGGGGAGCGGATTGCGGGCCTGCTTGCCACAAAACCCACCCTGCTTATGGCGAACCATGGGGTGACGACAACGGCGAATACCGTAGCAGAAGCGTTCGAGGACCTGTATTTCTTTGAAAAGGCTGCCGAAACCCTGCTGCGCGCCTATGCTACCGGCAAGCCGCTGGCCGTCATGAGCGATGAAATCGCGGCCCGGACCGCACAGGGGTGGGATGCATACCGTGGCGCGTCATTTGCCCATTTCGACCATCTCAAGTCCATACTGGACAGGGAGGATCCATCCTATAAGGACTGATGCGGGGAACAGGGGAGCGGAACATGAAGTCTTACCGCCAGTTACCACCGCTGCGCCTGATCATTGTATTCCACACCATCGCCCAGTATCGCAATCTTTCCGCTGCCGCCCGTGCGCTCAATGTATCACAGCCAGCCGTAAGCAAATCCCTGCGTGATCTGGAAGAATATACAGGCACGCCGCTTTTTGACCGCGCGCGCCGTCCGCTTGAACTGACAGCGGAAGGTGACGTGCTGCTTTCCGCCACGCAGGCCGGGCTGGGACTGATCGTGGACGGTATCGAGGAAATCAACCGTCGTCAGAGCCAGCGCGAACAGACATTGCGTATTTCGTGTTCCATCGGTTTTGCAACATACTGGCTGATGAAGCGACTTGCGACGTTCAGCAGCCAGTGGCCATCCATTGCGGTCAATGTGCTTACAATCGCGCATGACAAGGCACCCGACGCACCTTATGCGGATGTCATGTTCCGGTATGGAGACGGAGGCTGGACGGATGGCAAGGTATTCGGCTGCTTCAGGGAACGGATCGATCCTGTCGCCAGTCCTGCCTTTCTCCAGCGCATGAAGGTTGATCCGGGAAATATGGCTGCCATTCCGCTGGTCCATGTGGATGTGGACGATGTCGCATGGCGAAGTTGGGAAGGATATTTCCGCCAGATAGGCCTGCCTGACCGGTCAGGCAGGCATGACATGCGCTTCAACAATTACATCCAGGCGACCCAGGCCGCACTGAACGGTCTTGGCATTATGCTGGGCTGGCGTTCGATCACCGGGGATCTTGTGGCTGAAGGACGCCTGTGCCCTGTCGGGCTGCCTTCGATAGAGCAGGAGGACAATGCCTACCATATTGTTGTGCCTGCCCGCAGCCGTCTGAATCCCGCCGTTCAGACGTTCATGACATGGATTGCAACGCTGCCTGATGTAGACATGATGAATGCAGGATACACCAACGCGTGCCCCGGCTGATGGATCGTCAGACCGGGAAGATGAATGATGACCCGGATTGCTGCTGGTTGCGAAGGAGATCACCGACCTTTCCGGGTTGCTCACGGACGTAGATAATCGTTCCTCTACTGAGAACGCCCATGACAGCCATTCCGCCGGTGAGCGTATCGTCGTCAGATCGCGCAATTTCCACTGATCAATAAGGCCGCCGATTAAGATCACGCTACCGTGAAAAGTCTCGTTATGAGCGCAACCTACGCTGGAGTTTCACTCCCATCTGCATCCTATACGCATCCTGCGCGTATATCCCAAACGCAGAAAGCCGCCCTTGAGGACGGCTTAACATGCTGATGATATTGGATAAGTTTTGGTTGCGGGGGCAGGATTTGAACCTGCGGCCTTCAGGTTATGAGCCTGACGAGCTACCGGGCTGCTCCACCCCGCGTTTGTTTGGGGAGACTGGAAGACCTGGCGGCGACCGACTTTCCCGTGCCTTGAGGCACAGTATCATGGGCGCTGGGGCATTTCACGGCCGAGTTCGGGATGGGATCGGGTGGATCATTCCCCGCCATTGCCACCAGGTCATCCAGTCTCCCCGGTATGGGGAGGGGATGTGGATGGGTTGGTGTTTTTTGTCATGTGTTGAGAGTGGATGACTGCTGTGCATGTGTGTTGCCCTTTCAAGGGGGCTATGGAATGAGCCTATTGGGCGATTAGGACCAGTTAGCTGCACGCATTACTGCGCTTCCACACCTGGCCTATTGACGTGATGGTCTATCACGGCCCTTGGGGAGACCTTGTTTTGAGGTGGGTTTCCCGCTTAGATGCTTTCAGCGGTTATCCCGTCCACACTTAGCTACCCGGCTGTGCCGCTGGCGCGACAACCGGTGCACCAGAGGTATGTTCATCCCGGTCCTCTCGTACTAGGGACAAATCCTCTCAAGTCTCCAACACCCACGGCAGATAGGGACCGAACTGTCTCACGACGTTCTAAACCCAGCTCACGTACCACTTTAATCGGCGAACAGCCGAACCCTTGGGACCTGCTCCAGCCCCAGGATGTGATGAGCCGACATCGAGGTGCCAAACCTCCCCGTCGATGTGGACTCTTGGGGGAGATCAGCCTGTTATCCCTAGAGTACCTTTTATCCGTTGAGCGATGGCCCTTCCACGCGGGACCACCGGATCACTATGGCCGACTTTCGTCTCTGATCGAGCTGTCACTCTCACAGTCAGGCGGGCTTATGCCATTGCACTCGACAGCCGGTTTCCGACCGGCCTGAGCCCACCATCGCGCGCCTCCGTTACACTTTGGGAGGCGACCGCCCCAGTCAAACTGCCCACCATGCAGGGTCCCGGACCTGGCTAACAGGCCTCGGTTAGACATCAGAAACAGTCAGGGTGGTATTTCAAGGATGGCTCCACCGGAACTGGCGCCCCGGTTTCAAAGCCTCCCACCTATCCTACACAGAATGTCTCTGATGCCACTGCAAAGCTGCAGTAAAGGTTCATAGGGTCTTTCCGTCTGACCGCGGGTACCCCGCATCTTCACGGGGAATTCAATTTCGCTGAGCCGATGCTGGAGACAGCGGGGAAGTCGTTACGCCATTCGTGCAGGTCGGAACTTACCCGACAAGGAATTTCGCTACCTTAGGACCGTTATAGTTACGGCCGCCGTTTACCGGGGCTTCAATTCAGTGCTTGCACACCTCCTCTTAACCTTCCGGCACCGGGCAGGCGTCAGGCCGTATACGTCGTCTCTCGACTTCGCACAGCCCTGTGTTTTTACTAAACAGTCGCTACCCCCTGGTCTGTGCCACCCGCCGATGGTTGCCCACTGACGGGTCTTGCTTATCCCGAAGTTACGCAAGTAATTTGCCTAGTTCCTTCAGCATCGTTCTCTCAAGCGCCTTGGTATTCTCTACCAGTCCACCTGTGTCGGTTTCGGGTACGGTCTATATGCCAGAGCTATTTCCTGGAATACGCCAAAAGCCGGATCAATCCGATAAGACCCGACAACATATTGTATTCGTCACTTCTGGCAGGCCCGGGAATATTTGCCCGGTTTCCATCGACTACGGCTTTCGCCCTCGCCTTAGGGGCCGGCTCACCCTGCGCGGATTAACCTTGCGCAGGAACCCTTGGACTTTCGGCGACAGTGTTTCTCGCACTGTTTGTCGCTACTCATGTCAGCATTCGCACTTCCGATATCTCCAGAGAGGGTCACCCCGTCTCCTTCACAGACCTACGGAACGCTCCGCTACCGCGCATACATAGTATGCACCCACAGCTTCGGCACGTGGCTTGAGCCCCGTTACATTTTCGGCGCAGGGTTTCTATTAGACCAGTGAGCTATTACGCTTTCTTTAAAGGATGGCTGCTTCTAAGCCAACCTCCTGGTTGTTTTGGAATCCCCACATCCTTTCCCACTTAGCCACGATTTGGGGGCCTTAGCTGGTGGTCTGGGCTGTTTCCCTCTCGACAATGGAC